>CAMFIW010000139.1 GCA_945952355.1 uncultured Phenylobacterium sp.
GCCTGGCCGGTGCCGGGGTGTGGGCGCGGCCCGGTGAAATTTTCGACTTCGGCCCCGGCGGTCGGGTTTGGGCGCGCGGAGGCCTGCCGGGCTAGGCCCTCGGCCTGGCGAACGCCTGCAGCGGCCTCCGCCAGGCGCGGCGCATTGGCCTGCGCCTGGGCGAGAAGATCTCGAAATGGCGGCGCTGGATCGGCCGCCGCGCCCTGACTCGAGGCCAGCGCGGCAAGCATCGCAGCGGCGCTGGCGGCTGCATATCGCAGCCGGCCACGCATGATGGGTGACATGAAAATGGGTATCCTCTGAAGTTCCGACGCGGTCGCGGACGCCGCTCAGCGGCGACGGGAGCGTCAGGCTCTCGGAGGTCTTTCCAGGCGCGCGGGGGCCGAGGCCTGCGCCCACTGGTCATTGGCCACGGGCCACGCCGACTGTTTCAGCAACGGTGTCGCGGAGGCGATGAACACTGCGGGCAATGCGATGGAGTGCGACGTACAATGGCCGGTGCAAAGGCCGCCAAGGGCGCCCTTGATGGGCGTTTCGTGTCCCGTTGTGGATTTGGCGACTTCGCTCATCGCTTGGGCGCTGACAGGCTGGTCCGCATCCGCGTCCAGCCAACGGTGGGCGGCAGGGCCGCAGACGACCGAGCCGAGTACGAAGGCGACCAGGAAGAAAGCAGTGAGCCCTCGCGGAGCAGTGCGGAGCAGGCCAGGTCCACGAGCTGCAGGCAGATGGCGGACCCTGATCGGACGCGCGCTGGCGCGGCCGCCTCCCACACGCGAGCGTGCGGCGCGGGCAATCAGGCCGAAAGACTTTCGGATCGCCGTCCCAATCATTGCGGGCTCTATACTCGCCCGTGCGGTTGGATGGAATGTGTTATATATTCACGCGGAGCAGCGCCGTCTTGGGCGGCGCGCCGCTCACGCCGAGCTTGGCGGATGATCTGCCAAGATGACTTCAAGAACACTGCCGCGAGCAGGGCCCCGACTATCAGGTCAGGCCAACGCGACTGGGTAAGCGCGACGGCAGCACCGGTGGCGGCGACCGCGAGGCACTGGATCAGGTCGTTGCGGGTGCAAATCCAGACGGAGCGGACGTTGGCGTCGCCATCGCGATAGCGCACCAGCAAGGCAGCGGCGATGAGATTGGCCGCCGCGCCAAAGAGGCCCAACCCCGAGATCGCACCGCCATCAGGTTCAGCGGCCGTGATGGCGCGCCAGATCGCGAAGGCGAGAATGCCGATCGCCATCGCGCCGAGACTGGCGCCCTTGATCAGCGCCGCGTTGCTACGGACCTCGACGCTTCGGCCGATCGCCCAGAGGCTGAGCGCGTAGGTCGCAGCGTCCGCCGCGAAATCGAGCGTGTTGGCCGCCAACGACGCGGAGTTCGCCATCCAGCTGCCGATCCCGACGACCGCAAAGCCGAGCAGGTTGATCACGATCACGATCCCGAGGATGCGCTTATAGGCGGTGGAGGCGCCGTCAAAGGCCACCGCTTCCCCACAGCCGCAGCCCGAAGACGTCGTCGTCTCGGCAGAAGGTGAACAGCTCGACATGACCATGACTCTGCATCCTCTAGTCGGTGGAGGATCAAGGCCCTATTTTGCGCGGGAAGAAGGAAACCTCATGTCGCCTCTCCCCATCGGACGTCTTGCCAAGCTGACCGACGTTAAGGTCACAACGATCCGCTTCTACGAAAGCATTGGCCTGCTGCCGGAACCCCTGCGAACCCACAGCGACCGCCGGATCTACGACGAGGGGGATGTGCGCCGGCTGGGGTTCATCAAACATGCGCGGCAGCTTGGCTTTGCGGTGGAAGCGATCCGTGATCTGCTCGAACTGTCGGATCATCCCGAGCGGGTATGCGATAGCGCCAATGCGATTGCCCAGGAGCAGTTGGCCGCCGTGGACGCAAAGATCGCCCAGCTCGGCGCGTTGCGTGAAGAGCTTGTCCGCATGACCGCGGCCGGCTGTAGCGGTCCGGCGGCGAGCTGCCGTGTGATTGAATCGCTGAGCGACCACGGGCTCTGCTCGGGCGACCACGAGCCGATGGCGGGTCCAGTGTCCGTGTGAATCCGCACGTTTGTCCTCACCTGCGCCCAAAGGCTGTGGCGCCACCCAGTCGCCCCAGGCGACGCGTGAGGGGTCTGGGCTGGCCGCCGCGTAGTCCTTGGAGGGACAGCGTCACAACCTCGGGAACAGCACCATGCCCAACTGCAAAAACTTTTTCGCGGCAGGCTTGGCCACCGCAGCTCTGCTCACGGCAGGCGCCGCCTCCGCTCATGCCCATCTGGTCAAATCGACCCCTGCCGCGAACGCCACAGTTGCGGCCCCAAAGACCATCAGCCTGACCTTCAACGAGAAACTGACGCCCGCCTTCTCGAAGTTCGAGATCGTCATGCCGGCGATGAACGCAATGCCGGTTCCGGTGAAGACCAGCGTCTCGAAGGACGGGTTGAGCATCGTCGGCACGCCGCAGGCGGCGCTCATGCCAGGTGTTTACAAAATCACTTGGCACGCCGCCACGAGCGACGGTCACAAGATGGATGGCGCCGTCGACTTCACGGTCAAGTAGGCCGTGCTGGAGCCTGCGGTCATCCTCCTCAGGCTGGTGCAGTTCGCGGGGGCGATGATCCTATTCGGTTCGTCGCTCTTCGCCCTCTACGCTCTGCCTGTCCACCGGCCGGGTTCCGTTCACGAAGGCCCTTGGCTGCGCCAGCTCCTATCCTGGAGCGCGGCCGGCCTGGTGGTCGGCAGTCTCCTTGGCTTATTGGCCCAGACGTCGATGCTCGCCGGCTCGATGACCGAAGGCCTTAAGCTGTCCTCGCTGTCGGCGGTAGTCACCACTATGGGGCTTGGCCGCTCGGCGCTGGTCCGAACTGCGGCTGCCGGCCTGGCGCTCGTCCTGCTTCTCGTTCGTTGGCCTGATCGAAGGACTTTAGGTGCCTGTGCGATCCTGGGCGCTATCGTCTGCGCCAGCTTCGCCTGGATGGGTCATGGCGCCGCCACGGAGGGGGCTGGAGGTTCTCTCCACCTCGCGGCCGACATGCTTCACGCACTCGCCGCGGGCGTATGGATCGGCGCCCTCGTGGGGTTCGGGTTCCTCGCCTTCCGCCGCAACGGTCACACGGCCGACACGCAGGCCGTGCTCCACAAGGCCTTGCATAGGTTCTCCGGTGTTGGATCCGGCCTGGTGGCGGTCCTCCTGGTGACCGGTCTGATCAACAGCTGGTTCCTGGTCGGGCCAAGCCGGATTGCCAGTCTCTGGACGACACCCTACGGTCTGCTGCTGTCTGTGAAGCTCGCCCTTTTCGTTGCCATGCTGGGGCTCGCGGCAGCCAACCGCTTCCGCCTCACGCCCGCCCTGGGCGTGGCGCTCGACACCTCCGGCGCGCCTGAGGCCGCGTTGGGGGCTTTGCGCCTCAGCCTCCTGCTGGAGACCAGTCTCGCCGTCTCGGTGCTCAGCCTTGTGGCCTGGTTCGGCATGCTGGCGCCGGTGTCAGCACAGTGATCGACGCCGTCGAGCGCAACTGATCTGCAACCGAACCCCGCAGGCGGGCCGGTCAGAAGAAGGCGCGAATGCCGAAGACCACACTGGTGGCCTCGGTGTCGGCCCCTCGCGCCCGGGCGAAGTCCGCCGTCCTGCCGAACTGCCGGTCCCAGGAAATCCCCACATAGGGCGCAAACTCGCGACGGACCTCGTAACGCAGGCGAAGGCCCAGCTCGGCGTTGGAAAGCCCTGAGCCGGTCTGAGTCTCTCGCGTGTCCTGGGCCGCGAAGTTCAGCTCCGCGCGCGGCTGCAGGATCACCCGATTGGTGAGACGCAGGTCGTATGTTCCCTCGACCCGGCCGAGCAGCTCGCCCTTGTTCGACAGGAAGGCGGCGCCTTCGACGGAGAACCAATAGGGAAAGAGCGTCTCGAATCCGACGGTCGCGTAGGTGCGGCGACGCGGTTCAAAGTCTTGCCGCACCCCGACTTGGACATCGGTGTAGACCCCCACGGCCCGCGAGTAGAGCGCCTGCACTTCGGCGCTCTCGACGCCCTCGCCCCGAGTCGCTTCCCCCTCGCTCTTCAGAACCAGGCGATGAATGTCTCCGCCGAACCAGGCCTCCCCTTCCCAGCGATAGCCGTCGGTCCCGCCTGAGCGGGCTTGATACTCGAACAGATCCGCCATCACTTTCGAATAGGGCACGCCGCCGCCGCCGTGCTCTCGCCGCAGCTGCGCCCGGGCCCCGGCCATCGCAGCGGGGGAGAAGAACCGGTCGGCGACGTGATCAGCGGGCGGCGGGGGCGGCGCCGCTTTGGGCGCCTCGATCTCGCTCAGCAGCGGGCCGCTTGGGGGGCCGCCGTCCATCTTCATCCCTGGCATCGACCCGTGATCCACGCCCGGCATCGCCGCCGGTTTCGGCGCCGCTGGGTCGGCGGGCATGGTCATCCCTGGCATCGACCCATGATCAATCGCGGTAGCTGCGGGCATGGTATGGCCAGCGTGCGGATCTGCCGCGGCTGCAGGGGGTGGGGCCTGGTCTCGGGCGGCGGGCGGCGCAGCTGGTTTCTTGACCGGCTTGGCCGCTTTCGCAGGCTTAGTTGGCTTGGCCGGCGTCGCCGGCATCGCCATCCCCGGCATTGAGCTGTGGTCCATTGTCTGGGCCGCAGCGGAGCCCGCCATGGCGAGGGGCATCAGGGCGATAAGAGCGAGGCGGTTCATGCGCTGGCTCCGTCAAACGGGCGGACGCTGAAGACCTGAAACATGCCGGCGTGCATGTGATAGAGCATGTGGCAGTGGAAGGCCCAGTCGCCGGGATCCGCCGTGAAGTCCCACGACACCTTTCCTCCTGGCAGGACGGTCACCGTATGCTTCCTGGGCCCGTAGCCCGCCGGCGCATGGGTGAGCTCGAAGAAGTGGCCGTGCAGGTGGATGGGGTGGGCCATCATGGTGTCGTTCACCAGGGTCACCCGCACCCGTTCGTCCTTCTCGAAGCTGTAGGGTTGGGTTGTTTCGCTGAACTTCCGTCCGTCGAAACCCCACATGAACCGTTCCATGTTGCCGGTCAGTCGGATCTCGAGAGCGCGCGTGGGCGGACGCAGGTCCGTGCCAGGCGTCAGGGCGATCAGGTCCTTGTAGACGAGAACCCGGTGCCCGACGCTTTCTAGCCCCTGGCCAGGCTCGCCGGTGCGATCGACAGGCATCGGCGCGATCGTCTGCACGCCCGGGCCAAGCTTGATCTGAGGCGCATTTTGCGGGTCGCGCATGGACATTTTCATGCCCGCCATGCCGCCCATCGCGTCTGAGCCGCGAGGCTTTGGCGGGGCCATGCCGGGCCCTGCCGCCATTCCAGGCATGGCGGCCATATTGTGCCCCATCGCCGCGTGATCCATGCCGGGCATCGAGGCGTGGTCCATGCCTGCCATGTCAGCGGGACCGCCCCCCATCGACATGCCCTTCATGGCGCTCATGTCCATGCCCATGTCCTTCATCGTCGCCAGCGGACGTTCGCGGAGCGGCGGGACGGGCGCGCTCATCCCGGGCCGCGGCGCCAAGGTGGCGCGTCCCATCCCAGAGCGATCGACCGCTTCGGAGACCAGAGTGAAGGCCTTGTCCTCGGTCGGTTGGATGATGACGTCGTAGGTCTCGGCGTTGCCGATCTGGAATTCGTCGACCTCGACTGGCCGCACGTTCTGGCCATCGGCAGCCACGACGGTCATCTTCAGACTAGGGATTCGCACGTTGAAGATCATCTGCGCCGCGGTGTTGATGAAGCGCAGCCGCACCCGTTCGCCGGGGGTGAAGAGACCCGTCCAGTTGTCGGCGGGTCCGTGGCCGTTGATCAGGAATTTCAGGACCGCGCCGGTGACATCGGAGATGTCCGTCGGGTCCATCCGCATCTTGGCCCAGTCCATCCGCTCCTTGAGGGTTTGGTCCTTGCCAGCAAATAAGCCGGCCACCGTCTGCTTCTGGTAGTTGAAGACCCCGCCCTGCTGCTTCATGCGCTTGAAGATGACGTGGGGGTGCAGGTAGCTGAAGTCGGAGAGGACGATTACGTGCTCCCGGTCGTAGGCGATCGGGTCGGGGCCGGCAGGGTCGATAACGATCGGCCCATAGTGGCCCTCGGCTTCCTGGAGACCTGAGTGGCTGTGGTACCAATAGGTGCCCGACTGCTTGATCGGAAACTCATAGATGAAGGTCTGGCCCGGCTTGATGCCCGGGAAACTGACCCCGGGGACGCCGTCCATCTGAGCGGGCACGAGAATGCCGTGCCAATGGATGGAAGTGTCCTCGTCCAAGGTGTTGGTCACCGAGAGGCGAACGGTCTGGCCTTCCTTGAGGCGGAGCAAGGGTCCCGGCACGGTCCCGTTGATCGTCACCACGTGGCCGGCCCGGCCATCGACCGTCAGCTCCGAGTGGCCAATGCGCAGGTCGATGTTTGGGCCCGTCAAAGTCGGCAGTGTCGGTGCGGTTCCCAGCGGGGCGCTTTGGGCCCAGGCGGGCAGCAGACTGTTCATCGCCAGGCCGCCACCGAGCCAGGCGGCGCCGTGCAGCATATGGCGGCGATTGAGAGTGTTCATGAAGCCGAGGTCCTACACGCAACGCTGCGCGGGCTCGTGGCCCGCGCACTCCCAGGGGATACGCGCGAGCGCCGCGCGCGCCCTTGGACGCCCCATAAAATTGAGACTGGCTCGGCATGCACCGTCGCCGCAAGCTGACCGCGACCGCGCATCCAGCACAGCAGGCCGGGCCGCCTTCCTACTGTGGGAAGGTGGTCGCGGGTTGAGGGTCTGGGCATATATCTCGAAGCGGTGCAGTCACTACCCGATCATAGACTATAAAGCCGCGACCTTGCGATCAGATCCAGTAGTTCCGGTAAATCAACGGGCGGATTACTCGGAGGAGTAGAAGGCCCCCGCCCTGACATCATGGGAATGTTTTATGGTTGGGTGAACAGCCCGTATCCGCATGCCGGTGTTTGCTGAATATTAGGACCGGTTGGGCAGAGTGGCGCAGGATCGGAGCGCCAGTATGCCAGCCAACATCAAGCCCCTAACGGCCATGCGCTTCTTCGCGGCGATGTGGGTGGTCGCGATGGACTACACGCCCAGCCTGGGCCTGGGC
>CAMFIW010000140.1 GCA_945952355.1 uncultured Phenylobacterium sp.
GGAGGTCCGGGTAGGTCGCGAGAACGGTCCAGCAATGGACGGTCCAGAGGAATGATCGCCCATGCCCGTTCGCGGGCGGGACAGAACCCGGCTTACAGGCCGTCTGGTTTCCTTACGCCGCTGATCTCGCCGTCATCGGCTCGCCCTACGGCGCAGCTTCGGCGGGTTGTCCACAATTCTCACAACCCATGCGGCGTTGCGACGCTATATTTAACGAGTTCTCTGTATGTTCTGTGAGTTGTTTGCGCGCGTTAACCACAGTTCGCTGCGACATCTTTGTTTCGATGCAAAATAGTCAGCTGGAGTCATTGTATCCCAATTGAGCCCATGTTAACCCAATCAAGCTCGGTTAAGGACGTTGAAGCGTCCGATCGAGCGGCGCCGGGGGTGCATTCGTAGGTGGATTGGAAGCGGCCGCTCAGGCCGCGAATTGGGGCGCGGCGGGATGTTCGTCTCGACGTTCGAAAAGCAGTTGGACGCCAAGCGCCGCATCGTCGTGCCGCAGGAGTTCCGCGCCCTCGCCTCTGGCCCCTTCGACGGAATCATCTGCTTTCCCTCTATCGAGGCCGATTGCATCGAGGGTGGCGGGAAAGCTTTGTTCGATCGTTATCAAGGTGTGATCGACGAGCTCGACTTCGGAGATCCTCTACGCACGGCGCTGGAGACTTCGATCCTCGGTGGCCTGGCGAAGATGAGCTTCGACACCGCCGGCCGCGTCACCCTGCCGGAAAACCTTTGCGACATGTTCGGCCTCACCGACTGGGTGGTGGTCGTGGGGCTTGGCGACCGGTTTCAGATCTGGGAGCGCGAGGCGTTCCAGGCGCACCGCGCCGCCCAACGCGAGATCGCCCGCGAGGGTCTGGCTCAACTCCGCGCCGCGCAGCGGGCCGCCCGCGCGGGGGTCGGCGCATGAGCGGGGGCGAGAGCCATGTCTCGGTGCTGCTGGATGAAGTCGTCGACGCCCTGGAGCCCTGGGCCGGCAAGCACATCGTCGACGGCACCTTCGGCGCCGGCGGCTATTCCCGCGCCCTGCTGGCGACGGGGGCGCAGGTGACCGCGTTCGACCGCGACCCGACCGCCCGACGCTTCGCCGAGGGCCTGGGCGAGCGGTTCCGCCTCGTCGAGGCGCGGTTCTCGGAGATGGACGCGGAGCTGGGCGAGGGGAGCGTCGACGGCGTCGCGCTGGATCTGGGCGTGTCGTCCATGCAGCTCGACGAGGCCGAGCGCGGCTTCTCCTTCCTGCGCGACGGGCCGCTGGACATGCGCATGGGCGCCGACGGGCCGACCGCCGCCGACCTGGTGAACACCGCCGAGCCGGCCGAGCTGGCGCGGGTGATCTATGTCTATGGCGAGGAGCGGCAGTCGCGCCGTATCGCCGCGGCCATCGTGCGCCGCCGCGCCGAGCAGCCCTTCACCCGCACCCTTGACCTGGCCGAGTTCGTCGAGCGCGTCCTGGGCGGCCGCCGCGGCGCCAAGGTCCATCCGGCCACCCGCACCTTCCAGGGGCTGCGGATCGCGGTGAACGAGGAGCTCAGCGAGCTCGAGGCCGGGCTGGCCGCCGCCGAGCGCGCGCTGAAGCCCGAGGGCCGGCTGGCGGTCGTGACCTTCCATTCGCTGGAAGACCGGATCGTGAAGTCGTTCCTCACCGAGCGCGCCGGTCGCACGCCGGGCGGCTCGCGTCACGCGCCGCCGGTCGAGACCAAGGCGGCGCCCAGCTTCTCCCTGCTGTTCAACGGCGCGCAGGCGCCTTCCGCCGCCGAGGTGGAGGCCAATCCGCGCGCCCGTTCCGCCAAGCTGCGCGCCGCGATCCGTACCGCCGCGCCCGTCTGGAAGGAGGCCGCATGAGCCTGCTTACGCGTCGCATCCGGGGCGTCCGAGTGGTGGACCTCGCCTTCCTGGGGCTGCTGATCGCCCTGGTGCTGTCGGTCTACCTGGCCAAGACCATCGCCGGGAAGGAACGGACCGAGATCGCCTCGGTCGAGCGCCAGATCGACGATGAGCATGCGCGCATCCGGCTGCTGCAGGCCGAGGTCTCGCACCTGGAACGGCCCGACCGCATCGAGCAGCTGTCGGTCGGCTATCTTGGCCTGGCGCCGATCAACGCCAAGAAGGAAACCACGCCCGAGGGCCTGGCGGACGCGATCCGCAATGGCCAGACGGTCAGCAAGGGGCCGACCTCGTGAGTTTCGCCCACCCCGGTTTCCAAGCGCCCGGCTGGCGCTGGCTGAAGGATCGGCTCTGGGGCCTGGAGCGGGCCTTCGAGCGCGCCAAGGCGGCCGGCCGCGCCGAGGACGACACCCGCATCCGCATCTTCTTCATCCTGGCCCTGTTCAGCGCCGGGTTCCTGACCCTGGCGGCCGGCGCGACGAAGATGGCGGTGTTCCCCGACGCCGATCGCAACGGGGCGGGCGGCGCGAATACCGGGGCGGCGCGCGCCGACCTGGTCGACCGCAACGGCGCCATGCTGGCCGCCGACATCCTGCACTATGGCCTCTATATCGACCCGCGCGAGATCTGGGACACGGCCGAGACCCGCAAGGCGCTGACCGCAGCCTTGCCCGACATCACGCCGGCCCGGCTCGACCGCGCGCTCAAGGGGGCCCGCCGCACCTTCGTGGCCGGCGGCCTGACCCCGGACGTCCGCGCCCGCATCCACGATCTCGGCCTGCCGGGGGTCACGTTCGAGCCCGAGGAGAAGCGGATCTATCCGCTGGGCATGAGCGCGGCGCACCTGATCGGCTTTTCCGACACCGGGGGGCAGGGGTTGGCGGGGGCCGAGCTGGGCCTGAACGACGCCGTGCGGAGCGCGGCCGTCGACCACAAGGCCGTGCCGCTCTCCATCGACCTGCGAGTCCAGGCGGCTCTCGAGGATGAGCTCGGCAAAGCGGTCACGGCGTTCGGCGCCAAGGGCGGGGTGGGCATCGTCACCAACGTGCATACCGGCGAGATCTTGGGCATCGCCAGCAATCCGACCTTCGACCCCAACCTGGCGGGCCGCGCCGATCCGAACGCCCTGGTCGATCGGGCCGCGGCTCGGGTCTACGAGATGGGCTCGACCTTCAAGACCTTCACCATCGCCATGGCGCTGGATTCCGGGAAGGTCCGCATGGACTCGGTGTTCGACACCAGCGCGACCATGACGCTCGGCAGCCGCGCGATCCACGACCACGACAAGGTCGGGTACAACATGACCGTGCCGGAGATCTATCTGAAGTCCTCGAACATCGGGGCTTCGCGGATCGCGCTGCAGGCCGGCGGCGACACCATGGTGCGTTACTTCCAGGCGTTCGGCCTGTTCAAGCCGGCGCCGGTGGAGCTGACCGAGAGCGCCCGACCCATCCTGCCGCGCAAGTGGAACGACGACACCATCGCCTCGGCCTCGTTCGGCCACGCGATCTCGGTCTCGCCCCTGGCGCTCGCAGCTGGCTACGGCGCCATCATGAACGGCGGGACCTATGTGCCGCTGACCATCAAGCCGATGAAGCCGGGCGCGCGCCCGCAAGGCCGACGTGTGGTCTCAGAGCAGACCTCGCGCGCCATGCTCGACCTGATGCGAATGAACGTGCTGCACGGCACGGGCGGCAAGGCCGACGCCTACGGCCTGCGGGTCGGCGGCAAGACCGGCTCGGCCGAGAAGGCCATGGGCGGACGCTATGTCCGCGACAAGCTGATCGCGTCCTTCGCCTCGGTGTTCCCGGCCGACGGGCCGCTGGAGGCCGACCGCTACTTCGTACTGATCATGCTGGACGAGCCGAACGGCACCAAAGAGACCTACGGCTTTCGCACGGGCGGCTGGAATTCCACCCCGACCGCGGGCCGAGTCATCGATCGCATCGCCCCCTTCCTGCACGTGGCCCGGCGGCCCGGCGGCCCGACGGTCGACAAGACCACGGCGGCCACGATGGCGCAGGTGGACGAACACTGATGGGCGTGCGGCTGTCGCAACTGGTGAAGCGCGACCTGGCGGTCGATCCCGAGATCGCGGGCGTCACCGCCGACAGCCGCAAGGTCGGCCGCGGCTTCCTGTTCGCGGCCCTGCCGGGTTCCGCCGTCGATGGCCGCCAGTTCGTGCCCAATGCGGTCTCGGCCGGCGCCGCCGCCGTGCTCGCGCCCGAGGACCTGCCGGGCGCCGGGGTGCCGGTGGTGGCGAGTTGCGATCCGCGCCGCGCCTATGCGCTCGCCGCCGCCAACTTCTGGCAGGCCCAGCCGCCGGTGGTGGTCGCGGTGACCGGCACCAACGGCAAGACCTCGGTCGCCGCCTTCTGCCGCCAGATCTTCAACCGCTGCGGCGCGCGCGCCGCCAGCATGGGCACTCTAGGCGTCTACGCGACCGGCCCGGGCCTCGACGAGCAACTGACCCCGCCGGGGCTCACAACCCCCGATGCGGCCGACGTCGCCCGCCTGATGGCCGATCTCGCCGAGCGGCAGGTGACCCACCTGGCGCTGGAAGCTTCGTCCCACGGCGTCGACCAGCGCCGGCTGGACGGCGTGAACCTGGCGGCGGCCGGGTTCCTGAACCTGACCCAGGACCACTTGGACTATCACCATACGATGGAGGCCTACCGGGCCGCCAAGCTGCGCCTGTTCGACACCCTGCTGCCGCGGGGTGGAACGGCTGTGCTGAACGCGGACTCCGACGCCTATGGCCATTTCGCGTCGGTGGCGGTCACGTCGGGCCAGACCGTGATGTCGGTGGGCGCGGCGGGGCAGGGGCTGCGCCTGGTCGAGCGGACGCCGACGCCCGAGGGCCAGACCCTGACCATCGAGGCCAGGGGCCGCGTCTATGAGATCCGCCTGCCGCTGGTGGGCGCCTACCAGGCCGCCAACGCCTTGGTCGCGGCCGGGCTCTGCATCGCCGCGGGCGAAGCCGTCGAGGAGGTTCTGGCGGCGCTCGAAACGATCCAGGGCGCGCCGGGTCGGCTCCAGCGCGTCGGAACCGGAGCCCAGGGCGGCGAGGCCTATGTCGACTACGCCCACACACCGGACGGGCTGGCGACGGTGCTGAAGGCCCTGCGGCCACACGTGCGCGGCAAGCTGATCGTGGTGTTCGGCGCCGGCGGGGATCGCGACCGCACCAAGCGCCCGCTGATGGGCGCGGCCGGCCTCAGCCTGGCCGACGTCGCCATCGTCACCGACGACAATCCACGCGGCGAGGACCCGGCGGCGATCCGCGCCGAGGTCATGGCTGGCAATGTGGGCCTCAAGGAAGTCGGCGACCGCCGCGCGGCGATCCGCGCTGGCGTGGGCCTGCTGTCCGACGGCGACGTGCTGGTGGTGGCCGGCAAAGGCCACGAGACGACCCAGACCATCGCCGGCGTGGTGCATCACTTCGACGACGTGGCCGAGACGGCGCAGGCCCTGGAGCTCGCCCGTGGCTGATGCGCTTTGGACCGCCCGGGAGATCGCCGCGGCGACCGGCGGATCGGTCGAGGCGGATTTCGACGCCACGGGGGTTTCGATCGACACCCGCACGGTCGAGCCGGGCGACCTGTTCGTGGCCCTCGCCGGCGCCCGTGACGGCCATGAGTTCGTGGGCCAGGCGTTCTCCAAGGGCGCGGTCGGCGCCCTGGTCTCTCAGGCGGTCGACGGGCCGGCCGTAGCGGTGGCCGACACCTTCAAGGCGCTGGAGGCCCTGGGCGTCGCGGCTCGGAAGCGCGCGTCCCAGGCTCGTCGCGGGGCGGTGACCGGCTCGGTGGGCAAGACCAGCGTCACCCAGGCGATCCGCGCAGGCCTGAAGCTGGCCGGCAGGGCCCACTCGTCGGTCAAGAGCTACAACAACCACATCGGCGTGCCACTTACCCTCGCGCGGATGCCCCGCGACACCCAGCGCGCGGTCTTCGAGATCGGCATGAACCACGCCGACGAGATCGCGCCGCTGTCCGAGATGGTCCGGCCGCACGCCGTGGCGATCACGACGGTCGGGCCAGTGCACACCGAGAACTTCGCCGACGGCGAGCAGGGCGTGGCCCGCGCGAAGGCGGAGATCTTCGCCGGGCTCGAACCGGGCGGCGTGGCCGTGCTGAACGCCGACAACGTCTGGTTCGACTATCTGGCTGGCGAGGCGCGCAAGGCCGGCGCCAAGGTGCTGAGCTTCGGCTCTGGCGACGCCTGTGACGCGCGGCTGATCGACTTCCAGCTCGATGGCGGCCACGCCGTGGTCCAGGCTCGCGTGCACGGCAAGGCTGTCGACTTCCCGATCCTCCAGACCGGCTTCCACTGGGGGCCGAACAGTATGTGCGTGCTCCTGATGCTGGAGGCCCTGGGAGTCGACCTAGGCGACGGCCTGGCGGCCTTGGGGTCTTTCGAGCCGCTGGAGGGCCGCGGCGCCGAGAGTGAAGTGCGCCTTTCCGGCGGCGCATTCACCCTGGTCGACGAGAGTTACAACGCCAATCCGATTTCCATGGCCGCAGCCATCGCCTCGCTCGGCGCGCGGAAGGCCGCCGGCCGCCGCTTGGTGGCGCTGACCGACATGCTGGAGCTGGGTCCCCTGGCGGCCGAGTATCACGCCGCGCTGGCCGAGCCTTTGGCGGCCGCGTCGATCGACCGCGCCTATTGCGCGGGCCCGCTGATGAAATCCCTCTGGGACGCCCTTCCGTCGACTCGGCGAGGCGGTTACGCCGAAACGGCGGCGGAGCTGGCGCCGCAGATCGCACGGGCCGTAGAGCCAGGCGACTTGGTGATGGTCAAAGGGTCCAACGGCTCGAAGGCGGGCGCGGTCACGGCTGCGCTCAAGGCCCTCGACGTGCGTTCGGCGGGGTCGGTCTGATGCTGTATTGGCTCTATGAGCAGTTGTCGGCCGGCGGGCACATTCCCGCGCTTAACCTCTTGAAATATCTTACATTCCGCACGGGAATGTCGCTCTTCACCGCGCAGATCGTCGTGGTCGCCCTCGGCTCGCGCTTCATCCGTTTCATGCAGGTGAAGCAGGGGAAGGGCCAGCCGATCCGCAAGGAAGGCATCGAACGCCACGTGATCGAGAAGGCGGGCACGCCCACCATGGGCGGGGTCATGATCCTGGCCGGCCTGATCGTCGGCACCCTGCTGTGGGCGGACCTGTCCAACATCTACATCTGGGCC
>CAMFIW010000141.1 GCA_945952355.1 uncultured Phenylobacterium sp.
ATTGCCGCCCTTGCCGATCTTCCAGTCGAGACTGAGCTCGAAGTTCTCGTAGGTCTCTGTGGTGATGATGTCCTTGGCGACCTTCGGCTCATCGAACAGCACGCCGTTCTCAACCTTCCATCCGGGTCCGATTTGGGGTTGCTTGAAGCTTCTCCAGCCGTTGGTCGTCTTTCCGTCGAACAGCAGCTTCCAGCCCGCCGCCTTCTCAGAGGCCGTTAGGGTGTTGAGGGCCGCAGCCCTCGGAGCCGTATGGCCCGCGGTCGTCAGGAGGGCGGAGACGACGCAACCAAGCACGAGGACCTTCATTTCCAGTTTCCCTAAAGACCGAGCTTTTTGAGTTCGCGTTCGAGGTGCGCCTTCACCTCGGGGGACGGCCCCGGGTCGGAAAGGCGCGCGACATTGCCGACGTAGCCGATGTCTTTGAAGCCCTCTCGGGTGGTGTAGTAGGCGCCCACCACCAGGCCTCGGAACCTCAGGAAAAAGCCCGGCGAGGTCTTCGGGAGGCCGGCGAGAATCGAGTCTCGTTGGGCAGCCGCCGCGCCCGTGAAGCTCGATGCTCCAATCTGCCAGGCCGCCTTGTCGAGGCTTGCGAGCCCCTCGAGCAGTAAGGGCCGGTCGCGGACTTGTTCAGGGTAGGGCGCGCTCACCCATTCATCGATGAAGTCGGGGACGCCCAGAGCGCTCGCCGAAGGGGTTGGACCTTCCGACGGCAGGATGAAGTCGCAAAAGTGGGCGCAGGCCTGCAGCTGATCCTTGGTCAGGGTGCGGGGCCAGGGGATCACCGGGTGCACAAGGTTTGGGTCGGTGCCGTAGCCCAGGACCTGCACGCCTGCCGCACCCGCCGCCTGCACGACGACGCCGGCGCGCGCGGGGTCGCCCGCGGCGGCGGCGCCAACGGCTCCCAGCCAGATCAACGCCGTGCGGCGGTCGACCTTCGAGACATAAGGCCGCTCGCTCATAACTCGCCCTTTCGCGCCAGTTCGGCCAAGTGATCGCTGGAGCGCCAGCTCAAGGCCAGGATCGAGAGGGTGGGGTTCTTGTCCGGGCTCGACACCAGCACCGCGCCGTCGGTGATGAAGAGGTTCTTCACAGCCCAGGACTGGCCGTAGCCGTCCACCACCGAGTCCTTGTCGGAGGCCCCCATCCGCGCCGTTCCGACCTCGTGAATGATCTCGCCGCCCTTGGAGATCGCCTTGGCGCCGTCGGTCTCGATCCCTGGTGCGGCGCGGCCGCCCAGCCGGTCGATGACTTCCAGGAAGGTCTTGACCATGTGCGCCGCCTGCCGGGTCTCGTGCTCACTCCATTTCCAATGGAAGCGTAGGACCGGGATGCCCCACTTGTCCTTCACCGTGGGGTCGAGCTCGCAGTAGCAGTCCTCGTTCGGGATCATTTCGCCACGTCCGGCGAACCCGACCACGCTGCCGAAACGGCCCCTCAGCTTATTCCGCAGCGCCGGCCCGACACTGGTCATGTCGTCGCCGATGATCCGTGCCAACCCCATCGAGGGCATGGACCGACCGCCTCCCATCTCGATGTGATAGCCGCGCGGGAAATCCATCTCCTTGTGCGCCTGTTTCTGATATCCCCACCAAGGCACATAGACGTGCTCGACGCCCATGCCGTCGTCGTTCGTCGGGGGCAGGTTCTCCAGGGCGGGGAACTGGCCGGCGGCGTTTGCGCCCACGCTGTCCATCAGATAGCGGCCGACCTTCCCAGAGCCGTTGCCGATCCCGTCTGGGAACAGCGGACTCTTCGAGTTCAGCAGGATGCGCGCCGTTTCGCCGGATCCCGCCGCCAGCACGACCGCGCGGGCTTTGACCGTGTGGTGCTCGCCGGTCTTGCGGTCGACGAATGTCACGCCTTCCGCCTTGCCCGCACTGTCCAAATCGACCTGATAGACCAGCGCATCCGTGCGAATGGTCAGGTTGCCGGTCGCCATGGCCGGCGGCAGCAGGACGGTGGTCGACTGGAAATTGGCCCGGATCGAGCACCCACGGCCACAGGGCGTCGCGAAGATGCATTGCGCGCGCCCATTCAAGGGCTGGGTCAGGACCGCGCCGTGCATGGCCGCGACCGGAATGCCCATCGATTCGAATCCACGGGAGAGGAACGTTTCGAAGGCCCGGGGCGGGGGCGGCGGCAGCAGGCAGCCCTCTGGCGAATCCGGCGTATTCTCCAGGCCTTGGGCCCGCCCTGTCACCCCGATCAGCTTTTCGACCTTGTCGTACCAGGGCGCGAGCTCGTCATAGGTGATCGGCCAGTCGTAGCCGAGTCCGTCGCGGCTATACGGCTTGAAGTCGTAGGGCCCGAAACGTAGCGAAATGCGCCCCCAGTGATTTGTGCGGCCGCCCAGCATTCGCGGTCGCCACCAAAGAAATTCCGAGCCTTCGGCGACGGTGTAGGGTTCGTTGGGCACCTGCCAGCCGCCATCGACCGTTGCATCGTAGAAGCCGAATGGCTTGTCCGGGGTGCCGACGCCGCGCAAGGGAGCCTCGGCGGGGATGTTGAACATCGCCGTCTCTGTCAGGGGATCGTAGTGGCGTCCTGCCTCCAGCATGAGCACCTTCATGCCCGACTTCGTCAGGTGGTAGGCGCTCATGCCCCCGCCGGCGCCGGAGCCGACGATGATCACGTCATAGGGCTCGGTCTTGGCCATCTAGCCTCCTCGGCCGCGCGTCTGCGCGGGGGCACGGGTTTGCGGGGCGTGATTGGAGGCGTCCGCACGCGATCGCGCTTGGAGCGGGCGCTTGCGGCGCGAGTTCGCGGTCATGTCGCAGAACTGAGCGCGCCGTTCGCTGAAGAATTTCAAGGCCATGCGCTCTCCCTTCGCATGTAACCGATTACATCTTCAGCGTGGCGCCGCAGCATCGACCGGTCAAGCGCCGGGCGCGGCTGTACTGGCGCGGACGACGAGCGAGGTCGGCAGTACGCGCGTTTCGGCCCCAGGCTGTCGCCCGCCCAGGATCTCAAGAAGCACCGCCATGGCGGTCCGGCCCAGGTCTTCCATCGGCTGGGCGATCGTGGTCAGAGGCGGCTCGGAGAACCGCGCGAGGTCGATGTCGTCGAATCCAGCGACCGATACGTCCTGCGGCACGCGGGCGCCTGCCAGGCGCAGGGCGCGTATCGCCCCGATGGCCATCTCGTCGCTGAAGCAGAAGAGGGCGGTAGGCCCCGACTTGGTGAGCGCCTGGGCGGCCTCGAAGCCGCCGCGCGGCGAGAAGTCTCCAAATCCCGTGAGCTTGACGTCGTAGGCCATCCCCGCCGCCTGCAAGGCCTGTCGATGACCTGCGAGGCGGTCACGCGTCAGGGGGCTCGTCGGTGGGCCGGCGACCACTCCGATGCGGCGATGGCCCAGCATCAGGAGGTGCTCCGTCATCGCTCGGCCCGCGGCGACGTTGTCGATGCGAACGCGCGGGCAGAAATCGATATCCACGCATTCGCAGGCATTGACGATGGCCGGCGCGGCCTCGTCCTTCCAAAGCCTGCGCAAGGCCACCGGATCGATACGGGGCGAGAGCTGGATGACGCCGTCGGCCTGCCGCGAGCGCACGAGGTTCAGATATTCGCTCTCGCGCGCCGGATCGTCTCGAGTATCCCCTAGCAGGACGGCATAGCCAGCTTCCTGTGCGACCTGCTCCACGCCGCGCACCACCCGGGCGAAGAATGGATTTGCGATGTTCGGCGCGAGCACCACGACGGCGAAGGCTCGCCGATGGCGGAAGTTTCGCGCCATCATGTTCGGGCGATAGTCTACCGCCCGCACGGCCTCGAGCACGCGCGCGCGCGTTTCCTCGGCCACCTTCTCTGGCGCGCTCAGAGCGCGGGAGACGGTGGCGACCGAAACCCCGGCGTAGCGCGAGACGTCCCTGATGCTCGACATGACGTTTGGAGCTTAGCCGGGGCGCCACCGCTGCGCCACGCGTGTCGGCTCCCCTTGTCCTGTCCGCCCGCGCCGCGCCACACTAGGCGCCTACGGGACCGCAGTTCCCGATGGGGAACGCCGCCATGACCGCAATTCGCCGCTTGTTCATCGCCAACCGCGGCGAGATCGCCATCCGGATCGCACGGGCGGCCGGCGAACTGGGGATCGTCGCGGTCGCGGCCTTTTCAGAGGATGACGCGACCTCACTTCATCGGCGACTCGCCGACGAGGCGGTGGCGCTTCCGGGCGTGGGGCCCCGCGCCTACCTAGACGGGCCTGGGCTGATCGCTGCGGCTAACGGCGCGGGGTGCGACGCGCTGCATCCTGGCTATGGCTTTCTATCGGAGAACGCCGCCTTCGCCCGGGCTTGCGCGGCCGCGGGATTGACCTTCGTCGGCCCTGCCCCTGAGAGCCTGGAACTCTTCGGAGACAAAGCGCGAGCGCGAGAACTGGCCGCCGCTCTCGACGCGCCCTTGGCGGAGGCGACGCATGGCGCCGCGACGCTGGCGGAGGTCAGGGCGTTTCAAGACGCCCTCTCCGGCGCGGATATCATGGTCAAGGCCGTCGCCGGCGGCGGCGGTCGCGGCATGCGCCGCGTCGCCGCGAACGAGGATCCCGCAGCCGCCTACGACCTCTGCGCGCGCGAGGCCCGCGCGGCCTTCGGCGACGAACGGCTCTACGCGGAACGGTTCATCGGCGAGGCGCGACATATCGAGGTGCAGGTCTTGGGCGACGGCGAGGGCGTTGTCGCTATCCATGATCGAGAGTGCTCCCTCCAGCGCCGCAATCAGAAGATCGTGGAGGTGGCGCCAGCCCCCCACCTGTCCCCTGACGTTCGGACGCGGATCACGACCGCCGCCCTGGCCCTGGCGCGCGCCGCGAGAATTCGCGGCCTCGCGACCTTCGAGTTCCTGCTCGACGCGAGCGATGGACGCAGTGTCACATTCATCGAGGCCAATCCGCGGCTGCAGGTGGAGCACACGGTCACCGAAGCCGTCACGGGGCTCGACCTCGTCCAGCTCCAGCTTCGCGTCGCGACCGGCGAAAGGCTGGCGGATCTGGGCCTCGCCGCCGGCCCGCCCCCGGCCGTGGGTCACGCCATCGAACTCAGGGTGAATCTGGAAACCTTGTCGGCCGACGGCGCCCTGGCCAGCGGCGCCGGCGCGGTGATCGCGGCCTATGAGCCGCCGAGCGGACCCGGCGTGCGGGTCGACGGCTTTGGCTATGGCGGATACCGCACCAATCCGGCCTTCGACTCCCTCATCGCGAAGTTGATCGTCGCCACGCCCACCGGCGACTTCGCCGCCGCCTGCGCCAAGGCAGGGCGCGCCGCCGCCGAGTTCAGGATCGTGGGTCCCGCCAGCAACCTGCCGCTCTTGCGCGCGCTGATGGAGCGCCCGGAAGTGCGCGATGCGCGCGCCACCACGGGGTTCATCGAGGCGAACTTGGCGAGCCTGGCCGAGCGTGCGGCCGAGATCGCCGCATCCGATCCCCAGCCGGCGCCGGCCGACGCCCACGCGGATGTGACCGCAGCCGTCGTCGCCCCATCCGGCACGGAGCCCATCGCCGCGCCGTTGCGGGCCACGGTGGTCGGCTACGAGGTCGGCGAGGGCGAGGTCGTCCGTGCTGGACAAGCCGTGGCCGTTCTCGAGGCGATGAAGATGCAGCATGTCGTGGTCGCGGCCACGGCGGGCACGGTCCGCGGGCTGGCCCGAGCCGTCGGCGACGTGGTGGAGGACGGCGCGCCCCTGGTCTTCATTGAGCCCGGCGACCATGGCGACCATATCGACGCCGCGGCCGAAATCGATCTCGAAGTGATCCGCCCCGACCTAGCCCGGGTGTACGCTCGCCACGCCCTGACTCTCGACGAGAACCGGCCTGACGCCGTCGCGCGCCGCCGCAAGACCGGGCAGCGAACCGCGCGAGAGAATCTCGGCGACCTGTTCGATCCGAGCAGCTTCAAGGAATTCGGCGCGCTCGCGATCGCCGCCCAGAAGCGGCGGCGCAGTGTCGACGACCTGCAGGCCAACACGCCCGCCGACGGCATCATCACAGGCGTCGGCGAGGTTAACGGCGGCTTGTTCGAACCGGAGGTCGCCCGCTGCGTCGGCCTGGCCTACGATTTCACGGTCCTGGCCGGCACCCAGGGCCACTTTAGCCATAAGAAGACGGACCGCATCCTGGAGTTCGCGGAGCACTGGCGCGCGCCGATCGTCTGGTTCACCGAGGGGGGCGGCGGCCGGCCCGGCGACGTCGATGTCTCCACCGGCGCATCCTCGCTCGACACCACGAGCTTCACGACCTTTGCGCGGCTGTCGGGGAAGGCGCCGCGCATCGCCATCAATTCGGGGCGCTGCTTCGCGGGCAATGCCGTCTTCTTCGGTTGCGCCGACATCACCATCGCGACCCGCTACTCGAATATCGGCTTGGGGGGTCCCGCCATGGTCGAGGGAGGGGGGCTCGGCGTCTTCACGCCGGACGAGATCGGTCCGTCCGACGTCCAATGGCGGAACGGCGTGCTCGACCTGCTCGTCGACGACGAAGCCGCGGCCGTTGCGGCGACCAAAAAGCTACTCTCCTGTTTCCAGGGCGCAGTGAAGGAGTGGTCGTGCCCTGATCAGCGCCGGCTGCGCCATCTGGTCCCGGAGAACCGCGTCCGCGTCTATGACGTGCGCGCGATCATCGAGACCCTTGCAGACGACGGCTCCTGGATCGAGCTGCGCGGCGGCTATGGCGCCGGCATGCTTACGGGGTTTCTGCGGATCGAGGGCCGCCCAATGGGCCTGATCGCCAACGACCCCCGCTGGCTTGGGGGGGCGATCGACGGCGACGGCGCCGAAAAGGCCGCGCGCTTCATGCAGCTCTGCGACGCCTTCGGCGTGCCCATCCTGTCACTCTGTGACACGCCCGGATTCATGGTGGGGCCGGACAGCGAGAAGACAGCCGCCGTGCGCCGTGGCTCGCGCATGTTCGTCACGGCGGGGGGACTCTCCGTGCCCCTGTTCACGGTCGTGCTGCGCAAAGGGTACGGCCTCGGCGCCCAGGCCATGGCCGGGGGCGACTTCTCCGCCGCAGCCCCGATCCTGCCTTGGCCCACCCCTCACCCTCCTCCCCCGCGCCTCCACGGCC
>CAMFIW010000142.1 GCA_945952355.1 uncultured Phenylobacterium sp.
GCCCCGCAAAGGTCAGGGGCCCATCAGGGCTCATCGGCCATTCGAAGCTGGGCGGGACGGTCGGTCCTCCGCCAAGCCAGGACGCGTTCCCACCGCTTGCCGGTGTGAGAACCAATGCACAGGCTTGCGCGGCCTTGACCTCTTCGATGACACGCCGAGTGGCTTCGGCGCGCCGTTCCCGCGCTTGTTTCGGTTCGGGAACCAAGCCGCGCACCACTCCGATGAGTGCGCATGCGCCTAGGATGATGAGGATGAGGGTCATGGTCGTCCCTACAACGAGCCCTTTGGGAAGCGCGTCGGGTCGAAGCTGCTGGGCGGAGGTGGGAATGTTGGCAGCTGGGATATCGCGTCCGCCGCCGTCGCTCCCAACCAGGCGTTGCTCGCCTTCCACCAGCGTGGCGTTCCGCGCCAGTTTCGCTCAAGAGCATTGTATTGGGGCCCGCCCTTGTATCGCCCATGAATTCGGCCGTGCTCGGCCGCTTTCATGCCCACAATATTGAAGGGCTGGTTCTTGATCGCGTCGGGAATCCTTTTTCCCCAGCCGTTGTTGGGGATCAACGCGTGGCGACCATGCTCGCCCTTCTCCAGGAAGCCTTTCTCGCCGAGCCATTTTCGAGCGCCAGGTTCCTCCCAAGGCGGAGTCCGCCAGACAAACGGGCCATCGAGCTTAAGTCCGCCCTTCTTCAAGCCGCGAGCAAGGTCGTACGCAATGACCACGTCCGCGAGGCCTTGAAGTGCGTCTGTCATCGCGTCGAGACGGTCGCCTCGCTCCCACTTCTCCCGGCCCTTGCGGGCAAAGTTTAGATCGCCGAGCGGACCCGCAGCTGCCGCATTGACGGTCGAGGCCCCAGCCGGTGCATTCGCCGCACTCTGCGTGGCCGCTTCAATTTCTGCAGAGGTGCGCGCGGCCATGAGCGCCCGATGTCTGCGCATCATGTCGTCGTAGGCCTCAGCATCAGGGTCCGCGACCGAACGCGGCTCGGCTCTCGAGGGCATAGTGTTCAATATGCGCTCCGGCTGACAATTTAGTTGTGCCCTCGCGAAAAATCCTCTCAAGGTTGCTGAGGAAAGTCAAGAACAAATAAAGAACATTTGGGCTGCAGCCAGTCGCCGGTTTCCAGCGCCCCCGCGCTCCGCTAAGCCCAGGCCATGGCGGACTTCGATTTCGACGCGGTGGTGGTGGGCGCAGGCGCCGTGGGGCTGGCGAGCGGCTATGCGCTGTCCAGGCGCGGGCTGGTGGTCGCGGTGCTGGAGGCCGGGCCGATCATCGGCGAGGGGGTCTCGGCGCGCAATTCCGAGGTCGTGCACGGCGGCCTCTACTATCCGACCGGTTCGCTGAAGGCGCGACTCTGCGTCCAGGGCCGGCGCGCGCTCTACGCTTTCTGCGACAGCCACAAGGTGGCCTACGACCGGTGCGGCAAGCTGGTGGTCGCCACCTCGCCCGCCGAGGTCGAGCGGCTGGACGCCATCCTCCTCCAGGCCCACACCAACGACGTCGAGGGCATGGCCCACGTCAGCAAGGCCCAGGCCCTGGCCATGGAGCCCGAGCTCAACTGCGACGCGGCGCTGATCTCGCCGCAGAGCGGGGTGTTCGACAGCCACGGCTACATGCTGGCCCTGCAGGGCGAGATCGAGGCCGCGGGCGGGGCGGTGGTGACCGGCACGCCCTTCGAGGGGGCTAGCCCGCTGGCCGGCGGCGGCTGGTCGGTGAGGGCCGGGGGTGAGGAGCCCACCACCCTGACCTGCCGCATCCTGGTGACCGCGCCGGGGCTCTCGGCCCAGGCCGTGGCCGCGACCATCGAGGGCTTCCCGACGGCGATCATCCCGCCGCTGCACTACGGCAAGGGGGTCTATTTCCGCCTGTCGGGCAAGGCGCCGTTCTCGCGCCTGATCTATCCCCCGCCGATCCATGGGGCGCTCGGCACCCACTATCGCCGCGACCTGGGGGGGCAGGCGGTGTTCGGGCCCGACCTCGCCTACGTCGAGACCCTCGACTACAGCGTCGATCCCGCACGGGCGGCGAGCTTCTACGAATATATCCGCAAGTTCTGGCCGGGCCTGCCGGACGGGGCGCTCAACCCCGACTATGCGGGCATCCGTCCCAAGCTCCATGGGCCGGACGACCCGCAGCCGGATTTCCGCATCGACGGTCCGGCCGCCCACGGGATGGAGAACCTTGTCACCCTGTTCGGGATCGAGAGCCCCGGCCTGACCAGCTCCCTCGCCATCGGCCAGGAGGTCTGCGCCCGCCTGGACCTCTAGAGCGGCCCGACCGCCCGGGCGAGAGCCTCGGCGGGCGATGCGCCCTCCAGGTGGATCAGCGACCACACCGCCAGGAACAGCAGCGGCCAGCGGCCGGAGCCGCCGTCGGCGAAGGCCGTACGGACCGCCTCGGGCGAACGCACGCGGCGTACAGCCGGGAGGTCGGCGATCCGTCGCCCGATCTCGGCGGCGCGGGGCGCGATCCAGGTCTCGACGGGCACGGTGAAGCCCTGCTTGCGCGCCCAGGGCTCGGCGGCGGGGCAGGCGCCCTCCAGCCAGCGGCGCATCAGCCATTTCCCATAGCGCCCGCGCACCTTGAATCGATCGGGCAGGGGGAAGGCGAAGGCGGCGACCTCAGGATCCAGGAACGGCGTCCGCCCCTCCAGTCCATGCGCCATCAGGCAGCGGTCGAGCTTGAGCAGAAGGTCGTTGGGCAACCAGGTCGCGACGTCGCCCCACTGGGCCTGCTGCAGCCGCGTGAGACCGAGCGGCGCCTTGGCCTCCGGCCGCCAGCGCGCCAGCACGCTGTCATCACCCGGACGCGGCTCGGCCGAGCGACCGCCCAGCCAGCCGGGCCGGAGCGCGCGGCGGTAGCGGCCATAGCCGCCGAACAGTTCGTCGCCGCCTTCGCCGGTCAGGACGACGGTCAGCGTGCCCTTGGCGGCCTCGGCGAGCTTGTAGGTCGGCAAGGTGGCGTAGTCGGCGGTCGGATCGTCCAGCGCCCAGGCGACCTGCGGCAGGATTCGCCAGAAGTCTTCCTCGCCGAAGCTGGTCTCGCGCCAGTCGAGGTTCAGGGCCTTGGCGACCCGCTCGGCCTGGGCGCGCTCGTCCTTGGCGCCCGGGGCGTCGAAGCCGCAGGTGAAGGCGGTCACCGGCCGCTCGTTCAGCCGGCTCATCAGGGTGGCGATGGCGGCCGAGTCGATCCCGCCGGAGAGGAACAGGCCGTAGGGCACGTCCGAACGCTGATGCACCCGGACGCTGTCCTCCAGCACCGCGTCCAGCTTGCGGACCAGGGCGGCCTCGTCGCCGTCGCGCCGTGGCGGCGCGGCGGGCAGGGCGATGCGGCGCCCGTGTTCGACCAGCTTGCCGTCGACCACCTCTAGGATCTCGCCCGGCGCCATGCGGCGCAGGCCGGGGAAGATCAGGTCGCCGCCCAGGGTGTAGCTGAAGCCCAGCAGCTCGGCGGCGGCCGTCTCGGCCATCTCGCGCGGGACGAGGCCGGTGTCGAGGAAGGCGCGGGGCTCGGAGGCGAACAGCACCGCGCCGTCATGTTCCAGCAGGTACAGCGGCTTGATCCCGAACGGATCGCGCACCAGCCAGGTGCGGCCGTCGCCGCCGATCAGGCAGAAGGCGTACATGCCGCGCAGGCGGTCGAACGCCGCCGGGCCTTCCTGGGCGTAGATGTGCAGCAGGGGCTCGAAGTCCGAGCCCGTCGAGAGCTGGTCCTTCAGCCCGAACTCAGCGGCCAGTTCGACATAGTTGTAGACCTCGCCATTGCCGATCACCGTCGATCCGGCCGCGTGCAGCGGCTGCCAGCCGCCCTCCAGGTCGATGATCGACAGGCGCGCGTGGGCGAGGGAGGCGTCGCGGGCCTGCTCGACCCGCACGCCGTTCGGGCCGCGATGGGTCAGCGTCTCGATCAGCGGCCGGGCGGAACCCGGGCCGTGCAACACGCCGGCGATGCCGCACATCAGGCGGCTCCGTAGTCGGCGAACAGGGCCCGCCACTGGGCGACGACAGCGGCCTTGGAGAACTCGCCCTCGACCCGCCCGAGGCCGTTCTGGGCGAGGCGCACCCGCAGCATCGGATCGTCCAGCAGCCGGCCGATATTCGCGGCCAGCGCCTCGGCGTCGTCGACGGGGGTCAGCAGGCCGTCGTCGCCGTCCTTGATGAGGGCGGCTGGCCCCTGGCTGGCGGCGGCCACGACCGGCAGCCCATGCGCCCAGGCCTGGATCACCACATTGCCGAGAGGCTCGTAGCGCGACGGGAACACGCAGATGTCGGCGGCGCGATAGAGGGCCGAGGCGTCGGTGCGCCAGCCCAGGAAGCGCACGCGGTCGGCGACGCCCAAGGCGGCGGCCATGGCCTTCAGCTTGGCCTCCAGCGGCCCGACGCCGGCGATCCACAGATAGGCGTCGGGCGTCTTGGCCAGGGCTTCCAGCGTCACGTCATGGGCCTTGGCCTCGTGAAGCCGGCCCATCGAGAGTAGCAGCGGCGCCTCGGCGGGCGTGGCCAGGCTCGCGCGGTCGGTGGGAGAGACCTCCGGCGGGGCGGCGGCGAAGTTCGGGATGCAGCGGACGCGGCCCGCGGGCCAGCCCTGGTTCACGATCCAGTCGGCGATGTCCTCGGTGTTGGCCACCAGCTCGTCGAAGCCGCGATAGTATTTGAGATTGTAGTAACCCCCGAGCCGGCCGATGCGGGCCCAGGGGCCGCGCGGGGTGTGTCGGGCGGCGCGGTTCATCCAGGCGAGCGCCAGCTTCACCTCCCGGCCGCGGGCGAAGCGCGCGACCTTGGGTCGGGTCAGCAGGTCGAGCGGACCGCCAAAGCGGAACTGGCCGGTAGGCACCCCGGCTGCCGCCAGGGCGACGACCCGTTTGGCGTTCGGCCGAATCGCGGCGGCCTGCGGTAGGCCGTCGGCGGCCAAGGCGCCCACGAGGTCGAGGAAATAGGTCTCCGCGCCGCCTTCGCCGGCCGTTCCAAGGAGGTGCAGGACGCTCATCGCGGGCGCCAACCTAGCCGGTGAAATCGCCGCGCCCAAGCCGCTTGAAGCGAAGAAGATGAAACCCTATAAACCGCGCTCCCCGATGGGGCCCATGGCTGGGTAGCTCAGATGGTTAGAGCGGTGGATTCATAACCCACAGGTCGGCGGTTCGATCCCGCCCCCAGCTACCAACTTTTCCAACTGGTTTGATGATTGGCCCATCCGGCCGCAGGCGATCCGGGGGGCGTACGCAGGTCGCCCGTCGCCGCTCATGTGAGGCGTGGGATCGGTCGATCGGCGCTCGCCGCGGCAACCGAATGGCCATGCGGCGAATGGCGTGTCGGACGCGGCCGCCGACACGCCACCTGCGCCTAGTACTTCACGCGCAGTTCCACGCCTACCGTGCGGGGCGGATTGAAATTGGCGTAGTCGCCGATCGTGCCGCGGTTGGCGGCCGAGATCCGGTAGATGTGCGACTCGTCCAGGAGGTTGCGGCTCCACAGTGACAGCGATGCCGTCGCACCGCCCATATTGATGTCGGCCAGGGCCACGCTGGCGTTCACGATGAAGCTGGAGTCGGTTTTCACTGCCACCTGCCGGGTCACCGAACCCGTGGGCGACACGTCCGCGAACTCGGTCTGGAAGGCGTATTGCGCATCCGCATAGTTCGCGTCGAGGTGCCCGCGGAAGGTCAGCTTGCCCAGCGGCCGCTCGTAGTCGACATAGGCAGAGGCCGCGTTCGGCGGCGTGTAGACGACGTTCACCGGGAAGGGCGTCCCCAGCGGCACGACCGAGTTGCCGGTGAAGGGGAACGGGGCTGCGGGGATCTTCACGTCCGTATAGGCATAGGAGAAGCCGACGGTCAGGCCTTCCGCGACGCGGGCGGTCACGTCGGCCTCGAAGCCGCGGATCTTCGAGACGCCGGAGGAGTTGCGCGTCTCCTCGGTGTGGGCCCCCTGGGTCGGGCTGCCCGGGGTCGTGTCGACATTGTCGAAGTCGATCTGCGAATTGGAGCGGTCCATGGCGAAGGCCGCCAGGTTGACCCGCACGCGACGCTCCAGAAGCTCCATCTTGGCGCCGACCTCATAGGCCTTGACGTCTTCGGCGCTGAAGCTCTGGAAGTTCGACGATCGGTCGTTGGCGCCCCCGGCGCGATAGCCGGTCGAGTACTTGGCGTAGAGGCTCACGCCTTCGGCCGCGTCGTAGGCCACGTTCACCAGGGGGTCGAAGCGGCCCTTGTCGTAGTTGAACGTGAAGTTTGTCGCCTTGCCGTTGACCACGTACAGCGTGCCGTCGCGCTTGTCCTTGGTGTATCGGCCGCCGAGCGTCAGGTGGAGGGAAGGCAGCGAGGCAGGCGTGTAGGTCCCTTGGCCATAGACCGCGGTGCTGATCGCCTCGGCGCGGCTGGCGCGCGTGATGAAGCGTGTGCCGTACTCCCAGCCCGCCGTGCCGGCCGCAGCCTTGGACGTGCCATGGGATGAGCGAATGGTGTAGGCGGTGCCGTCGGCGTTCCACTGGTTGGTGAACGGGGTCGCCGCCGACTCCTTGGCGTGCTCCTTGAAGTAGAAGGCCCCGGCGACATAGGAGATCGTCTCGCCGAAGTCGCCAACCGCCTGGAACTCCTGGCTGAACTGGCGCTGATAGAGATCCGACAGGCTATAGCGCCCGAAATTGGCGTTCGGCGCGAAGACGTTGCGGGCCTCGATGCCGGAATTGTCCCACTGGTTGGTGCCGACGCCGCGCGCGGCGGTGATCGAGCGCAGTTCGAGTTCGGGCGAGACCTTGTACTTCAGGACCGCCGAGAGACCGCCGGTCTCATCGACGCTCGGCTGCTGCACCGTGCCGATGTCCGAAACCGTCTGGCGGCTGGTGTGCACCTTCACCAGCGGCGCGAGGGGGTTGATCGTCCCGGCCGGGGCCGCGGCCGGACCCGCGGTCACTTCGGCCAGGGTGCGCACCCGCTTGCCATAGGGATTGTAGTTGACGAGCTGGCTGAAGAACGCGGTGTTCTCGTCCTTCGCGTCGTCCGCCGAGAACTCGGCGCTGAAGGTGTCGGTCGGCCGGTACAGTCC
>CAMFIW010000143.1 GCA_945952355.1 uncultured Phenylobacterium sp.
CGGAAGGCGCCGAGATAGAGCTTCAGCGACTTGCTCTCGATCAGCCAGTCGCCCGGCGCGTAGTCGATCATCAGGGTCGCGAAGTCCGGCTGCCCGGTCACCGGGCAGAGCGAGGTGAACTCGGGCGCCGTGAAGCGGGCCAGGTACAGCGTGTCCTTCTGCGGATTGGGCACGCGCTCGAGCACGGCCTCGTCGGGGCTCCCGAAGCCGCGCACCTCGCGGCCGAGCTGGGTCAGGTGTTGTTCGTCCATCCGCGCGCCTTAGCGCTCCGGCGCCGACACGGCAACCGGAGCCTAGATCGTGTAGTCCAGTTCGCCCTCCAGCCACGCCGCGATGACCTCCGCGGCCTGCTCGGCCGAGGTGCGGGTGGTGTCGATGCGGATCTCCGGCTTCTCGGGCGCCTCATAGGGGCTGTCGATCCCGGTGAAGTTCTTCAGCTGGCCGGAGCGGGCCTTTTTGTAGAGCCCCTTCACGTCGCGGGCCTCGGCGATCTCCAGCGGGGTGTCGACGAACACCTCGACGAAGTCCCCGTCCGCCTGCAGGTCGCGGGCGAGCTGCCGCTCGGCGCGGAACGGCGAGATGAACGAGACCAGCACGATCAGGCCGGCGTCGACCATCAGCTTGGCCACCTCCGCGACCCGGCGGATGTTCTCCACCCGATCCTCGTCGGTGAAGCCGAGGTCCTTGTTCAGCCCGTGGCGGACATTGTCGCCGTCGAGCAGATAGGTGTGCCGCCCGTTGGCGTGCAGCTTCTTCTCGACCAGGTTGGCGATGGTCGACTTGCCCGACCCCGACAGGCCCGTCAGCCACACCACCCGCCCGCGCTGGCCCTTCAGGGCGCCGCGGGCCGCCTTGTCGACGTCGAGCGCCTGCCAGTGGACGTTCTGGCTGCGCCGCAGGGCGAAGTGCAGCATGCCCGCCGCGACGGTGCGGTTGGAAATGCGGTCGATCAGGATGAACCCGCCGAGTTCGCGATTGTCGGCATAGGGGTCGAAGGCGATCGGCGCGTCGAGCGACAGGTTGCAGACGCCGATCTCGTTCAGCTCCAGCCGCTTGGCCGCCAGCTTCTCCAGCGTGTTGACGTTGACCTTGTGCTTGGGCTCGGTGATCGAGGCCCCGACGGTCCGCGCGCCCAGCTTCAGCAGATAGGGGCGGCCGGGCAGCATGGACTCGTCGTCCATCCAGACGATCGTCGCCTCGAACTGGTCGGCGACCTCCGGCGGCGAGGCGGCCTGGGCGATCACGTCGCCGCGGCTGATGTCGATCTCGTCCTTCAGGGTCAGGGTCACCGACTGGCCGGCCACCGCCTCGTCCAGGTCGCCGCCCATGGTGACGATCCGGTCGACCGTGCTCTCGCGGCTCGACGGCAGCACCTTGATCCGGTCGCCTGGCCGCACGCTCCCCGAGGAAATGAAGCCGGAGAAGCCGCGGAAATCCAGGTTGGGACGGTTGACCCACTGCACCGGCATCCGGAACGGCTGCTCGCGCAGGTCGTCCTCGACCGGCAGGTCCTCAAGCAGGCTCATCAGGGCCGGCCCCTGATACCAGGGCGCGGCGTCGCTGTGGCTGGTGATGTTGTCGCCCCGCAGCGCCGACATCGGGATGGCCGTGAAGTCGGTGAGCCCGATCTGGGCGGCGAAGGTGCGGTACTCGGCCAAGATCTCGTCGAAGCGGGTCTGGCTCCAGTCGACCAGGTCCATCTTGTTGATCGCCAGGATCACGTGGCGGATGCCCAGCAGCTTGACCAGGTAGGAGTGCCGCCGAGTCTGGGTCAGCACGCCCCTGCGCGCATCGATCAGGATCACGGCCGCGTCGGCGGTCGAGGCGCCGGTGACCATGTTGCGGGTGTACTGTTCGTGGCCGGGGGTGTCGGCGACGATGAATTTGCGCTTGTCGGTCGAGAAGAACCGGTACGCGACGTCGATGGTGATCCCCTGCTCGCGCTCTGCGGCCAGACCATCGACCAAGAGGGCGAAGTCGATCTCCCCGCCCTGGGTGCCGACCCTCTTGGAATCGGCCTCCAAGGCCGCGAGCTGGTCTTCGAAGATCATCTTGGAATCGTAGAGCAACCGCCCGATCAGGGTCGACTTGCCGTCGTCCACCGAGCCGCAGGTCAGGAACCGCAGCAGGCTCTTGCGCTCGTGCGCGGCCAGATAGGCCTCGATGTCCTCGGCGATGAGGTCGGACTGGTGGGCCATCAGAAGTAGCCCTCCTGCTTCTTCTTCTCCATCGAGGCGGCCTGGTCGTGATCGATCATCCGGCCCTGGCGCTCAGAGGTGGTGGTCAGCAGCATTTCCTGGATGATCTCGGGCAGGGTCGCCGCCGTGCTCTCGACCGCCCCGGTCAGCGGATAGCAGCCGAGCGTGCGGAACCGCACCGACTTCATCATCGGGGTCTCGCCGGGCTTCAGGGGCATGCGGTCGTCGTCGACCATGATCAGTGCGCCGTCGCGCTCCACCACCGGCCGCACGTCGGAGAAGTACAGCGGCACGATCGGGATGTTCTCCAGGTGGATGTACTGCCAGATGTCCAGCTCGGTCCAGTTGGAGATCGGGAAGACCCGGATGCTCTCGCCCTTGTTTTTCCGTGCATTGTAGAGCTTCCACAGCTCCGGCCGCTGGTTCTTCGGGTCCCAGCGGTGCTGCGCCGAGCGAAACGAAAAGATGCGCTCCTTGGCGCGGCTTTTCTCCTCGTCGCGGCGGGCGCCGCCGAACGCGGCGTCGAACCCATACTTGTCGAGCGCCTGCTTCAGGCCCTCGGTCTTCCAGATGTCGGTGTGCAGGGCCGAGCCGTGGTCGAACGGATTGATGCCGCGCGCCTTGGCCTCGGGGTTCTGGTGGACCAGCAGCTCGAACCCGAGTTGCTCGGCCATCCGCTCGCGCATCTCGTACATCGCCCGGAACTTCCAGGTCGTGTCGACGTGCAGCAGCGGGAACGGCGGCTTCGACGGATAGAAGGCCTTGGCCGCCAGATGCAGCATCACGGCCGAGTCCTTGCCGATCGAGTAGAGCATCACCGGGCGCTCGGCCTCGGCCGCCACCTCGCGCATGATATGGATGCTCTCGGCCTCCAGGCGCTGCAGGTGCGTCAGGGTCTGCGGGGCGATCCGCCCCTTCGCATCCGGGTCCGCCAGCAGGCGGGAAGGCGCGTTCATCGCGTCGGTGCTCCAATCCTTCACGCAGGCGATCCGGGGACCGCCGCGCTGGCGATATAGAGCATGCTTCCGCCCGGCGCCCGACAGGCTTGCGCTTTGGGTGGCCAAATCTTCTGGACCCCCGGGCAGAAATCCTCACGCATCCCCGATGCGATTCCGCCGGCGGTCCTTCCGTGCAGGGCTGTAAGGGCCTATCGGTGACCTCAGCAAAACTGACAGGGGAGACGACCATGGCCGGCCAGGACTTCAAGGACTTCGTGGTGGTGATCACCGGCGCCTCGACCGGTCTCGGGCGCGCCATCGCCGTCGAGACCGCCTCCCGCGGGGCCAAGGCCGTGGTCATCAACTATGCCCGCAGCGCCGACGAAGCGCAGGAGACCGCCCGCCAGGTCGAGGCGCACGGCGCCAAGGCCGTGCTCGTCCAGGGCGACGTCGCCAGCGACGACGACTGCCGGAAGATCGCCGCGGCCGCCGAGCCCTTCGGCCGCATCGACTGCCTGTTCAACAACGCCGGCACCACCATGTTCGCCAACCACGCCGACATGGACGCGGTGTCGGCCGATGACTTCCAGCGGCTCTATGCGGTCAATGTGGTCGGCGCCTTCCAGATGCTGCGCGCGGCCCGTCCCCTGCTCGAGACCGCGCCCCAGCCGGGCGCGGTGGTCAACACCGCCTCGATCGCCGGCGTCATGGGCATCGGCTCTTCGGTGCCGTACGCCGCTTCCAAGGGCGCGCTGATCACCATGACCATCAGCCTGGCCCGCGCGCTGGCGCCGAGGATCCGTGTCAACGCCATCTGCCCCGGCTTCATCGACACTCCGTGGTTCGGCAAGGGCCTGCCGGAGGAGCGCGTGACGCGCATGCGCGAAGGCGCCGCCGCCTCCACCCCGCTGAAGGTCGCCTCCACCGCCGAGGACATCGCCGCCTCGGCGATCTTCCTGGCCTCCCCCGCCTCGCGCCACGTGACCGGCGAGACCCTCCTGGTGGATGCGGGCTCGCACCTGGGCTACGCGCCCATGGCGATGCGCTAAGCTCCTTCGCCCTCGCCTCGCGACGGTGGGGCGCGGGTCAAGCCCTTTACGCCGTCTTTGCGCGGCGCGCGCCCCTTCCGCATCGTCCGCCGCCGGATCGCCTGCGACGATAAGCGCCTCACTTTTAGGCGCCATCAATCCGCGTCGCCTAAAACTCGATCATGAGGGAGCTCCGCCGGGGCGGCGGGGGGCGTCGCGTTGTCGACTCCCGACCGCCGAGGCGATGGTTCAGCTCGATCGGGCTGAGCCTGATTGATCTAGGGGATAAAACGAAATGAACGCTCTCAAGACCTCGCTGCTCGTCGCGGCGGCCACAGCCGCCATGGGCGGCGTCGCTCTCGCGGACGACGCGAAGCCCACTGTCACCTTCAACATCGGGGCCGCCACCGATTACGTGTTCCGCGGCATCAGCCAGACCGATGAGGCCGGTCAGGTGGCCGGCGGCGCCGACCTCGCCTATGGCAAGTTCTACGCCGGCACCTGGCTGTCGAACGTCGACTTCAACAACGGCACGACCATGGAGTACGACCTCTATATGGGCGTGAAGCCGACCGCAGGCCCGGTCGCTCTGGACCTCGGCGTCATCTACTACGGCTACGCCAACAAGCCCTCGGGCCCGGACGAGGCCTACTACGAAATCAAGGCCGCAGGCTCGATCCCGGTCGGCAAGGCCACCGTCGGGGCGGCCGTCTACTACTCGCCGGAGTTCCCCTTCAAGACGGGCGAAGCGACCTATGTCGAACTGAACGGCTCGGTGCCGGTCGACGACAAGTGGTCTGTCTCCGGCGCCATCGGCCACCAGTCGGTGGTCGGGCCGGCCGACTACAACACCTGGAACCTGGGCATCGGCTACGCCCTGACCCCCAAGGTCGGCCTGGATCTCCGCTACTGGGACACCGACGAGCACAGCTTCGGAAAGATCTACGACGCCCGCGTCGTTTTTGGCGTCAAAGCGACGTTCTAAGTTCTTTCCAGAGCTGATTTTTTAGGATAGCCGCCTCCGTTCGCGAAGGCGGCTTTTCTTATGGTGCGAAGCAGCCTCCTACTTCCCTCCGCGCAGCGTCACCGGGCCTCGGCGACCTGAGCGGAAATATCGGCCCGAAAGCCGGGAGCTAATCGCTTGGTTCGGAGTTTCATTGGACGGTCGCGTTCGCGCGTCTATGGTGCAGCGGCGTTGGACGACGCGAGCGGAGCGCGATTCATGGAGCAGCTGGCCAATCGTGCCCAGACCATCGTCGCCGACACGTTCATCGCCGCTCTCGCCTTCCTTGTCGCCTACCTGCTGTCCGCGACCCGCGCTCTCGGTCTGGATTCCAGCGGTCTGACAACGCTCAACGTCGCCCAACTCGTGGCGATCTACGCGCTTCTGGCGGCTTGTTTCTCGACCATGTTCCGGCGCGAGCTGTCCCCCTGGCGCTATGTGTCGATCCCCGACGCCCTTGTCTTGGCCCGCACGGCCATCCTGACCGCCGGCGTCTTCCTGTTGGCGGTCTTCGTGATCGACCGCGCCAGCGGCCTCGCCCGCTCGGTTCTGGCCATGGCGCCGATCTTCCAAATGGTGGGCTGCATGGGCGCGCGAATTCTGCGCCGCGCCCTGCACGAGCACGCCCTCGACAGCTTCGCGCCGCTGAAGTCGATCCAGGACCGCGCGCCCCAGGCGCCGTCCCTGCTGCTGATCGGCCCGACCGCGCTTGCCGACACCTATCTGCGCGACGTGGCCCGCCGCCATGACCACGCCTGGACGCCAGTCGGCATCGTCGGTCCCGACGCCCGCGAAGTGGGCCAGCAGGTCCGCGGCGTCTGCATCATCGAGAGCATCGACAACCTAGACGCCGCCCTGGCCGATCTGCGCCGCTGGAACCGCTATCCGCGCGCCATCCTGTTCCTGGACGAGCCGGGTCGTCTGAAGGGCCTGACCGCCGACCAGCTCGGCCTGCTGAAGAATGACGGCATCCGCCTGCTGCGCCTGCCCTCGATCGTCGAGCTGTCGCAGCACGACGGCATGGCTCTGCTGCCCATGCGCGAGATCAGCGTTGAGGAGCTCCTGGCCCGCGAGCCGATCGAGCTCGATCGCGCCGCCGTGCGCGCCCTGATCCAGGGCCGCCGGGTGTTGATCACCGGCGCCGGTGGTTCGATCGGCGCCGAGCTGTGTCGCCAGGTGGCCGCCTTCGAGGCCGCCCACATCACCATGCTCGACTTCTCCGAGACCTCGCTGTTCGAGATCGACCGCGAGCTCGGCGAAACCTGCCCCGGCCTGTCGCGCAAGGCCGCCCTGGTCGACGTGCGCAACGCCGCCCGGGTGGCCGCCTGCTTCCAGCGGGAGAAGCCGGACCTGGTCTTCCACGCCGCGGCGCTCAAGCACGTCTCGATGGTCGAACACCATCCGTGCGAAGGCGTGCTGACCAACGTCATCGGCACTTGGAATGTGGCCGAAGCCGCCCGCGCCTGCGGCGCCGCCCAGATGGTGCTGATCTCCACCGACAAGGCGGTCGATCCGTCCAACGCCATGGGCGCCACCAAGCGCCTGGCGGAATCGGTGATCCAGGCCCAGCAGAACGGCTCCGGGACCCGCTTCTCGGCCGTGCGCTTCGGCAACGTACTGGGCTCGGCCGGGTCGGTCGTGCCGATCTTCAAGTCGCAGATCGACCGCGGCGGCCCGGTCACCGTGACCCATGAAGACATGCAGCGCTTCTTCATGACCATTCCGGAGGCGGCCCAGCTTGTGCTGCACGCCACGGCGACCTGCGCCGAGGGCAAGGAAGCCTCTCACGCCCGCCTGTTCCTGCTGGAGATGGGCGAGCCCGTCCGCATCATGGACCTGGCCCGCCAGATGATCGCCCTGTCAGGC
>CAMFIW010000144.1 GCA_945952355.1 uncultured Phenylobacterium sp.
GCGCTGGACAATGCCGTATTCCTGGCGCGGCGGAAGGAAGTCTATGAGCGGCTGCATCCTGAGGCGAAGGCCGTCATGGGTGCTGCCCTGGCTGCCAAGCGGTGGAGTTCCGATGCGAGCGACATCGTGTCGTTCGCATCGGCAACGGCTGAGAAGTTCGGGATTTCGAAGCGCCACGTCGAGCGCATGATCGCCGCGGGGTCTAAGCTCGACCCCCATGACATCCACCAGCTGCGCCATGCGCCCCGCCCGGTGACGCTGAAAGACCTGGGCGAGATCGCCAAAATTCAGGAGGCGCCCGACCGTTATGACGTGGTCAAGGCGCTCGCCGAAGGCCGCGCGAAATCCGCCGCCGAGGCCCGCCGCGCCCTGAAGCCCGGGCCTTTGACGCCCCCTAAAGACCTCGTTGAAGACCAGTTCAAGGCGCTGCTGAATGCCTGGAACCGAGCCGGGGCGGCGTCCCGCAAGCGCTTCCTCCTGGAGATGCGCCATGAGGTATGGGACGCCCAGAACAGGGGCGCGGCACTGCCGAATTGGGCGGAGGCTGCTGACGAATGACCGGCACACTGACCCCCTCCCAACTCTGGTGGACGGCCGAGGAGATCGCGGCCGCGAGCTTGCCCGACATGCCCACGACGAAGCGCGGGGTGAATGCTGTTGCCGATCGCCTGGACTGGCGCGGCAATGCCGAGATGGCGCGGCGCCGCGAAGGTAAGGGCGGCGGCTGGGAGTATTCCTGGCGGCTCTTCCCCTCGCGCGCTCAGCGTAAGCTGCTGTCCGCGGTCGCGCCGGTCGTGGCCAAGCCGGTGATCGACCGGGACGAGGCCTGGGCCTGGTATGAGGGCCTGCCGCAAGAGGTCAAAGACAAGGCGATGGGCCGGCTGGCGATCCTCCAGCAGGTCGAGGCACTGGAGCCCATCACGGGTATGGGTCGGCACAATGCCATCTGTGCCGTCGCTCGGACGGCCAAGGTCGGCTCCCGCACCATTTGGGACTGGTTCGCCCTGATCGAGGGTGTCGCGGTGCATGATCGCCTCCCCCACCTGGCGCCGCGGCACCGGGCCGTGCTGCCCAAGGGCCGCACCAAGGAGTGCAGCCCGGAGTTTATCGTGGCCCTGCGGGGCGACTACCTGCGCCTGGGCGAGCCGCCCTTTGCCGATGCCTATCGCCGCGCGGTGCGGATCGCGGTCAAGCGGGGCTGGTCCTATCTGCCCGAGCGGACCATGCGGCGCTGGATGGACCGCGATGTAAGCCGTCCGACCCAAATCCTGCTGCGCCAGGGCATCGACGCGGTCAAGCGACTTTACCCGGTGCAGGTGCGCGACAAGACCGCGATGGTGCCGCTGGAATGCGTCAACGGCGACTTCCACAAATGGGACGTCTTCGTGCGCTGGCCGGGCATAAAAGACCCGATCCGGCCCCAGATGTGCGCCTTCCAGGACGTGTATTCCGGTCGCATCCTGGCCTGGCGCGTCGATGTCACGCCGAACAGCACCGCGGTCCTGTTGTGCGCCGGGGACATGATCGAGACCTGGGGCATCCCCGACCATGTGCTGCTGGACAACGGCAGGGAATTCGCCGCCAAGGCGGTGACGGGCGGCGCCTCGACCCGCTTCCGGTTCAAGGTGCGCGAGGATGACATCCCGGGCCTCTTCACCGGCCTCGGCTGCCAGATCCACTGGGCGACACCCTATTCAGGCCAGTCCAAGCCGATCGAGCGCGCATTCCGCGACATGTGCCACTCGATCGCGCAAGACCCGCGGTTCGAGGGCGCCTATACGGGCAATTCGGTCGATGCCAAGCCCGAGAACTACGGCAACCGCGCGATCCCGCTGGAGGATTTCCTGCGGATCGTGGGCGAGGGGATCGAGGAGCACAACACCCGCCAGGGGCGCCGGTCTGAGGTCGCCTGGATGCGCTCTTTCGCCGAGGTTTTCGACGAGGCCTACGCCACCGCGCCGATCAAGAAGGCAACGCCCGCGCAGCGCCGTCTCTGGTTGCTTGCCGCCGAAAGTGTCCGGGCCGACAAGAAGACTGGGGCGGTCTGGCTGGAGGACAACGAGTTTTTCGACGACTGGATGCATCAGATCGCGGGGCAGAAGGTCATCGTCCGCGTCGATCCAGCGGCGTTCTGGGATGGGGCGCACATCTATACCGCCGAAAATGCCTACCTGGGCTTTGCCCCGATCCGGCAGAAGGGCCAGTTCTTCAACGCCGAGGAGGCCCGGGCGCATTCCCGCGCCCGCAATGACTGGCTGAAGGCAGAAAAGGCCCGTGCGGCCGCGTTGGAGCGGCTGACGGCTGCAGAGCTCGGCACCCTGCTGGACGACTCGGCCCCGACCGAGCCCGCGGCGCCGGATACCAAGGTGGTCAAGGCGGTCTTTGGCAAGGGGGCCAAGCGCCCGCCTGTGGTGCATGCCCAGGATGCAGCCGAGGTCGCGGCCACCCAGGCGGTGATCGTCGCTGACCTGGCCGCGCGGCGGACTGCTGCGATCGCGGCCGAGGAAACCGCGCGGGATCGTTTCAAGCGGGCGCTCGAGCTCGAGCGGGCGATGGCGGCGGGCACCGGCGTGACCCGCGAGCAGGAGCGCTGGCTGAGCATCTACCAGACCAGCTCGGAGTACCGGGCCGAGAGGAAGCTCTTCGAGGCCTGTGGCGACGCGATTTTCGGATGAGAAACCGCCGGGGGTGAGCAGCTCCACGGCGAGAAAAAAGGAGACAGGAGAACATGTCAGAGGGAAACGTCATCAACGGCCTGGCACCGCTCGCCAATGTGGCGCGGCTCTGGAAGCTGATCGACCTGTGCCAGAACCGCGCGCATGGCCTGCCGGGCATGGGCTGTTTCCACGGGCGGGCCGGGCTGGGCAAGACCTCGGCGGCGATCTTCGCCACGAATACCTTCAACGCCTGCCATGTCGTCGCCCTGCCGATCGGCGGTGTGATCGGGCTGCTCGGCACGATCGCCATCGAGCTCGGCGTCGCCAAACCGCAGCGCACGACGCACGGCCTCTTCGGTCAGGTCGTGCAAGAAATCGCGAAAACCCGGCGGCCCCTGATCATCGACGAGGCGGACCATGTCCAGTCCGACAAGACCATCGAGATCATCCGCATGATCCACGACATGTCGCAGGTGCCCGTCATCCTGATCGGTGAGGAAACGCTGCCCCAGAGCCTGCAGCGCTGGGAGAGGGTCCACAGCCGGATGCTGAGCTGGGTCGGCGCCGAGACCGCCACAATGGAGGATGTCGACCACCTGGCGAAGATCTACTGTGCCGGGGTCACCCTGGCGGCGGACCTTCGTAGGGCGCTGCTCGACGCCTCGCGCGGCTCGTTGCGCAACGTGTCGACCAACCTGGCGGATGTGCGCGAGTTCGCCGCAGCCCGCGGCCTGGCGACGATCTCGCTCAGCAGCTGGGGGGGCAAGTCGTTTCATACTGGGGAGGCCCCGGCCGCGCGCCACATCTCGGCCGCGACCCGTCGGGGAGCCGCAGCATGAAAGCCGGAATTCGAACCACGCTCATCGCCAGCGCCATGGATCGCGCGAAAGAGCAGGCTTGGGCAAAAGCCTCGGGCCTTGGCGAATTCGGGGCCGGTGAGCTGTCACAGGCCTCGGGCTGCAGCGTCGAAACGGCCCAGGCCATCATCAAGGGCTGGTTGGTCGATGGCGCTGTGGTCGAGACCCAGCAGCGCGGCAATGGCGGCGTGCGCCAGATGGTCACCGTCAATCCCGACTTCAAACAGCCCGCCCTGACCGACAACGGTCGGACCTCGGCCGACAACATGTGGTTCGCGGCGCGCCGACTGCGGACCTTCAGCCCGACCGACCTCGCCGCACATGCAACGACCCCGGTCCTGGCGGTTTCGGCGACCGAGGCGGCGACTTATTGCCGGGCGCTGCTGGCCGCTGGCTATCTGCGCGTTTCGCGCAAGGCCAACCCCAAGAGCGCCCGAGAAGCGATCTACCACCTGGTGCGAGACACCGGCCCGCGCCCGCCCCGGGAAAAGCGGGTTCGGGCCGTCGTCGATGCCAATACGGGTGAGACACACCTGCTGGGAGGCCAGGCATGAACCACAAACCCCTGGAAACCGCCCGCGCCGCCTGGGGCAGCGCCCTGCCCGACTGGGTCGAGCGCCTCGCCATCGAATGCGGTCGCGCCTCGCAGAACAAGGTCGCCGCGGCGCTGGACCGCTCCGCCACGATGATCAGCCAGGTGCTGGCGAACAAATACCCGGCCGACCTGGCCGCGTTGGAGGAGCGCGTGCGGGGCGTCTACATGGACCAGACCATCCTCTGTCCGGCGCTCGGCGATGTGCCGACGCAGGTCTGCCAGGACTGGCGCAAGAAGGCGGAGGTCTTTTTGGCGAGCAGCCCCATGCGCGTCCTGATGCACCGGGCCTGCAACAGCTGCCCGCGCCATACGGGGGGCTCGAAATGACCCCACCCGTCGATCCCGCCGCAATCGCCTTGCGTCTGCGGAGCCTCTTTGACCTGCATGGCGGGCCGACTGAAGTCGCGCGCAAATGCGGCATCAATGCCTCGACCGCCGATAGCTATTTCCGGGGCACCTCGCTGCCGGGCGCCCTCGCGCTGACCTGCCTGTGCATCGGTCTCGATGTAAGCTCCGACTGGCTGCTGTTCGGGGAGGTGCGCCGGTGACACCCATTCTCCCCCGCCCCGCCGATGACGTCTTTCGCCACACCTCCACGGCGCTCGGCAAGATCGACCTCTACGGCCCGCGTGGCCTGACCATGGTGACCTTCGACGAGATCGAAGCCATGGCGCTCCTCCTCGCCGCGCTGGGGGTGGTGCCGACCATCCCCGGCCACCCCACCCCCACCACCCTTTTCGTCCCTGTTGAAAGGCATGTTAAATGACTGCTTATCCCCCCGCCTCGATCCCCGACGGCGTCGTCTATGTCGGCCCGCGCGCCTACATGCACGATGCCAAGGGGGGCCTCGTGCCCCTCGACCTGATCAAGCCGCAGCACAAGCTCGAGGATGAGCTGGTCCGCAAGATCATGGGCCATGCCATCGCGCTTTCCGACCAGGTCGCCCGCTTCAAAGAGCACACCTTCGACGACATCGGGTCGTTCGAGGCCCTGCTTGCCCAGGAATATGAGGCCACGGTCGGCGGTGCGAAGGGCAACAAGACCCTGATGAGCCATGACGCCCTTTTCCAGATCAAGGTGCAGGTCGCCGATACCGTCGTCTTCGGCCCCGAGCTGCAGACCGCCAAGATCCTGGTCGACGAGTGCCTCAACGAATGGGCCGAGGGCGCGCGCGACGAAATCCGCGCCATCGTGACCAAGGCCTTCAACACCGACAAGGCCGGGCAGATCAATCGCTCGGAGATCTTCATGCTCTTGCGCCTGTCGATCGAGGATGAGCGTTGGCAGCGCGCCATGAAGGCGATCCGCGAGGCGATGCGCATCGTGGGCTCGAAGACCTATGTGCGCTGCTACCGCCGCACCGCCCAGGACGCTCCGTGGGAGCCGGTCTCGATCGACCTGGCGAAGGTGTGATCATGGCGATTGCAATCCGCACCGTGATTTCTTCGGCGGAGTTGGCAGCGGAGTTGAAAGCTGACGCCTTCGAGATGATCGAGGCGACAGTCGAGCTGCATAACCTTCTTGTCAAGGATGGCTCTTGGGAGACGTGGATGGAGCGCCTCGCCTGGGAAGTGGAACAACTGCGGCCCGAAAGCGTCAATAAGTGCCGGGCGATGCTGCAGGGCATGCTGGACCAAATCCCGAAGACTAAACCCCATGGAGTGAAGGAATGACCATTTCCCTCGCAGCATTTTCGGCCCGCCTCGATGAGGTTTACACCGATATGGAGGCGCAGATGCTCGCCGCCAAGCAGCAATTCGATCACCGCTTCAACGTCCTGATGCAGGTCGCCGCCACTGGCGAGGAGCAGCTGCCCCCGGAATATGTCCGCGTGGTCGAGGCGCGTATCGCAGAGAGCGAGCGCCGTCTCACCGCCGCGGTGGACGGCTGACATGGGCCTCTACCTGGAGCCCTATTCGCCGATCCGGCTCAAGTCCTTCTCGTCCAGCGTCCGGGGCGGGAAGGCCACGATCCGGGTCGAGCTCGAGACCGAGGACATGAACGAGCTCGGCTTCGAGTTGAGCTCGCTGAAGCTCTTGCAGCAGAAACAGATGGCCGAGGGCAAGCGCAAGCCCGCGCGCCTGGCGCTCCCCAAGCCCGAGGCGCAGGAAGAATGAACACCACCCTCGCCCTGCTGCAGGTGCCCATGATCGAGGTCGATCGCGGCCCGTTCGGTGCCCGGCTGGGCGAGACCGAGGGCCACATCAACGGCTGGCCCATCGAGATCACCCTGACCAACGCCGAGCTGCACAGCCAGTTGTCCGACCGCGACGGCCCGCGCCTGATCGTCGATCTCAACCACCTGACCAAGACCGCGGTCAACGAGATCGAGCGCCTCCTGGCCCTGCCGATGCGCTCGTCCCACCCTGCCGCCCCCAGGAGGCCCCGAAAATGAGAGCCAACACGATCCGCATGATCCATGTCGCCGCCCGCCAGCTCGGCCTGGACGAGGACACCCGCCGCGCCCTGCAGCTGGCTGAGACCGGCAAAGCGAGCCTGGCGACCATGACCGACGCCGAGGGCGACAAGGTACTGCAGGCCCTGAAGCAGCGTGGGTTCAAGGCCGCGTCGAAGGCGCGGGCGGCGGCGCCGCGGGGCGACATCCGTTTTGCCCATGTCCTGTGGGGCAAGCTTCATGCGGCCGAGGCGGTCAAGGTCAAGGGCGCGGCCGGCCTGAACGCTTTCGTCCGCGCCCGCTTCGAAAAGGCCTGGGGGGCGGTGCCGCTGGACGTCGATCAGATGCGCGACGGCCGGCAGATCGCCGCGCTGCTGCAGGCACTCAAGGGCATGTGCGACCGCGCGAAGGTGGAATACTGATGTCCGACCAGCCCCCCCATGTGACCGACCATGCCGTGATCCGCTACCTGGAGCGTGTCAAGGGCGTCGACATCGACGCCACGC
>CAMFIW010000145.1 GCA_945952355.1 uncultured Phenylobacterium sp.
AGCCACCCTCAGCCGGGCGCATCTTCCAGCCGATCTTGGCCAGCGCCGCCTTGGTCGCCTCGGGCACGCCGGTCTCCAGGTTGAGGAAACCGGAGCCGGGCAGGGCGGCCTCGCCGGTCGGTTCGGGGGAGCCATCGTGGTGCCAGCGGGGACTGTCGCCCGCCTCCTGCACGCCCAGGCCGAAATCGACCATGTTGGAGATGATCTGGGCCTGGCCCTGGGGCTGCATGTCGCCGCCCATCACCCCGAAGGCCAGCCAGGGCTCGTCGCCCTTCACCGCGAAGCCGGGGATGATGGTCTGGAACGGCCGCTTGCCGGGCGCGAAGATGTTCGGGTGGCCGTCGGTCAGGGCGAACAGCTCGCCGCGGTCCTGGAACATGAAGCCCAGCCCGTCGGGCATCAGGCCCGAGCCCATGCCGCGATAGTTGGACTGGATGATCGAGACCATCATCCCGTCCTTGTCGGCGGTGCAGAAATAGGTGGTGTCGCCATGGCTCGGCGCCTGGCCGGGCCTGAGGTTGTCCATGATCGCGTCGGGGCGGATCAGCTTGGCGCGCTCACGGGCATAATCCTTGGAGATCAGCCACTCCGCCGGGACCTTGTAGAAGTCCGGGTCGGCGTAGTAGCGGGCGCGGTCCTCGAAGGCGAGGCGCTTGGCCTCCACCGAGTGGTGGATCGCCTGGGGCGACTGGAAGCCCATCGCCCCGAAGTCGAAGGTCTCCATGATGTTCAGCGCCGCCAGCGTCGCCAGGCCCTGGCTGTTCGGCGACAGGCCATAGACGTCGACGCCGCGATAACCGGTCTTGTGCGGCGGGTCCCAGCGGGCGTGGCGGCCGGCGAGGTCGGCCTTGGTCATCCAGCCGCCGATCCGCTTGAAATAGCGCTCGATGGTGTCGGCGATCTCGCCCTCGTAGAACGCGTCGCGGCCGCCTTCGGCGATCAGCCGATAGGTGCGGGCGAGCCCCGGATTGCGGAACACCTCGCCTTCGGCCGGGGTCTTGCCATCCGGCGCCCAGACCTTGCGGAAGTTCTCGGTCTCCTCGATCCCGGCGCCCGGCTTGGTGAAGTTGCCGAACGACTTCTCGACATAGAAGGCGACGTTCTGGGTGATCGGCGCGCCCTCCTCGGCGAAGCCGATGGCCGGCTGGAAGAGGTCCTTCCAGGCCAGCTTTCCGTACTTCTGGTGCAGGGTCCACCAGGCGTCGACCGCGCCCGGGACGCTGACCGAGACCGCGCCATAGGAGGGGATCAGGCCGTTCTTCGAGCGCGCCCGCACCGTCTCCAGCGACAGGCCCTTGGGGCTGCGGCCCGAGCCGTTCAGACCCGCGACCTGACGGGCCTTCGGGTCCCACAGCATGACGAAGCAGTCGCCTCCGACCCCGCAAGAGATCGGCTCGCCATAGCCCAGCACGGCGTTTGCCGCGATCGCCGCGTCGACGGCCGAGCCGCCCTTCTTAAGGATCTCGATCGCGGTCTGGGTGGCCAGCGGATGGGCGGTCGCCGCCGCCCCATGCACGCCCCAGGCGGCGCTGCGGCTGGCGAAGGTCGCCCCGTCGATCCGGTCGCCGCCATGGACGTCCGGCCGGTTTCGGTTCGGGTTCTGCGCCCGGCTTGTCGCGTGCGCCACTCCCGCCACGGCGGCGGCAGGCAGGGCGGCGAGGAAGGTGCGGCGACGCATGCGGAACTCCGGAACCGACTGGAACCGGCACTATAGGCGCCCGCGCGTGACCCTGGCGACGCCTCCTAACGCGCCGAGGCGAACTTCAGCGACAGGAAGTCCACCGCGTCGTCGATCGGAATGAAGAAATTGATGCCGCGCGGAGCCTTGTCCGCGTCGACGCCGGCGACCGTTACGCCCACCGCCTCGCCCTTGGCGTTCAGCAGCGGACCGCCGCTGTTGCCCGGGTTCACAACGACGTCGCTCTGGATGAAGCTGTAGCCGTCCAACATGCGATTGGCGGACACGATTCCCTTGGTCAGGCTGCCCTGGAGCTTGGGGTCCAGCGGCGTGCTGATGGCAAACACTGGGTCGCCCGCCTGCACGGCGCCACGGCTTAGCGCGAGCGGCCGGCGGCCGCGCGGATCAGTCTTTACCAGCGCGATGTCGCGGCCAATGTCGGAGCGCAGGACTTCGCCGATCGTCTCCATCCCGTCCGACCACTTGACCTTGACGTATTTGGACGCACCGACGACGTGTCGGTTGGTGAGCAGGTGCCCTTCACGCGACACCAAGAAACCGCTTCCCATGCCGTCGCCCGCAAAAAGCGCCACAACTGAGCCCGACGCATCGGCCAGGGTTTGGGCGCCGGCGCCGGGCGTCACGGTGATCGGGGCGGCGGCGGAGGGATGACGCGGCGCAGAAACCGAGGGACCGGTGCTCAGTACAGCCGTACGGAAAGCTTCCGAGGAGGCCAGCGCCCGCACATTGGCCGCGAAGACCGCAGATTCCATCACGTCGACGACGTTCGTCTGCCCGTCGTCGAAGGTGACACGCACGACAGTCGGGATTTTGGCGATCACCCTTGATTCCACGGGCGAATAGACTTGCCACTCGATCGCCATCTGTATCGAGCCGAGGGCCTGGGTATCGGCTAGGTCCATCTTGCGCTCGCGCGCCGTGCGCCCGCCGCAAGCCAGGAGCGAAACATCAGTGATCAGGGCGCCGACCTGTAGTTCCGCTCCATCGTCCTCCTGGTCCTTGAAGAGGTTGTTGGGATCGCCCGCGACATCGAATCCAAGCTTGGTCAGCTCATCGCGAAACAGGCGCTCGACGACGGCGTCTTTGGAGTAGCCGTTCTTGCTGGAGTCCCAATTGCTGACGTTGTCCAAGTCGCAATTCTTGCCCCACAGGACGGCCGCCCAGGCTTGGCCATGCTTCATGCTGTCGCCGACCCTCGCGAGGCTGACGCTCCGCGGCTTGGCGCCCAACGGCAGCGGCTGCGTCGCGACCGCAGCTGGCGCCTGCTTCTCGAGAACGGAGAGCTCAGCCGCAACGGCTGTGCCGCACCCTACCAACGAAATCGCGCCCAAAGCGCCTGCGATCCAACGCACCACCACCCCCGTGGATATTCTTCGTCGAATTTATTCAACCTCAAGTCGTTCTAACCTGCGGTAAACACCGCGAGCTCGTTCCCGCTGGGGTCGCGGAAGTGGAACCTCCGGCCGCCCGGGAAGCTGAAGATCGGGATCACGATCTCGCCGCCGGCGTCGCGGACGCGCTTTTCCATGGCCTCCAGGTCGTGGGCGTAGAGCACCACCAGCGGCTTGGGCCGGGCCTGTTCCTTGTCCGCCTGGAAGCCGCCGTCGACGCCGGCGTTCTCGAAGGCCGCATAGGTCGGGCCGTAGTCGACGAACCGCCAGCCGAAGGCCGCGGAATAGAACAGCTTGGTCCCAGGCAGGTTGTCGCCGGGCAGCTCCACATAGGCGATCTTGCCATCCTCGAACATGGTCGGGCGTCCTCTGAAGTTCCTATTTTGTTCTCTTGTAAGGCTTCAGCCCGGGAGAGTCCAGACGGCCGTCTTCTTGACCTCCATGTCCTCCAGCTCGCGGGTGGTCGGCACTTGGTATTCGGCCAGTTTCACCAGCCCTTCGCGTGGGAAGTAGCTGCGGCCCGGATCGCCGATCAGAACCATCGCCCCCGCCGCGCGGCCCGCCGCCAGCCAGGCCATCACCTTCTCCGCCAGCGGCTTCTCATAGCAGATGTCGCCGGCCAGGATCACGTCGCAGGCCGGCGGCGGGGCGTCCAGCAGGTCTTGGTCGGTGAAGTCGCAGACGACGCCGTTGGCTGCGGCGTTCAGCTCGAGCGCCGCGCCGCAGAAGCCGTCGATGTCGGCCGCCAGCACCTGGGCCGCCCCGGCCTTCATCGCCGCAATGCCCACGATCCCCGAGCCGGAGGCGAAGTCGATCACCCGCTTGCCGGCCACGGCCTCGGGCCTGTCCAGGATGTAGCGCGCCAGCGCCTGCCCGCCCGCCCAGGCGAAGGCCCAGAATGGCGGCGGCAGGCCGATCTCCGACAGCGCCTCTTCGGTCATCCGCCAGATGGGCGTGATCTCGTCGGCCAGATGCAGCACCAGCTCCGGCGTGTGCGGCGGGACCTGCTGGCGGGTGTTTTCGAGGATGAAGGCGCGGCGGCCTTCAGGCGTTTGGGCGATCATCCGCCCGCCTTACTAGGCCGGCCTGCCCGCCGCCAGCTTCAGCACCTGCGCATAGCCGCCGGGTTCGTACAGCATGCCGTCCAGCACGCCCTTCTTCGCCAGCATCCGGTGGGCGCGGGGCAGGTTGTAGCAGGGCACATGCATGAACATGTGATGCTCGCAGTGATAGTTCACATAGTAGGGCGCGAGGCTGGCGCGGGCGATCAGCCCGGCCTGGGTGGTCCGCGCATGGCGCAGCGGGTCCGGCTCGTCCTTGGCCACGCAGGCGTGCTCGGCGATGTTGCGGAGCCGGGTGATCATTTGGAACCAGGTGAACTGCGGGACCAGCCACAGCACCGGCCAGGCCCACCAGGCGCCGAACGGCGCGCCGATCGCGGTGATGATCACGCCGCCCAGCAACCAGCGGCGTTTGCGGCGGACCTCCTCCAGGATGATCGGCAGGACGGGCTCGCCCGGCTGGCGCGCGCGCAGCCGCTTCTGGAAATCGCCGAACCGCTGCTTGAAGCCGGTCTGGCCGGTGAGGTCGCGGATGATCTTGCGGCGCAGGGACAGGGGTGTGATCGGGAAGGGCGCCGACAGGCCCAGGTCCGGGTCCTCCGCCTGCTGGGCGAAGCGGTGGTGGCCCAGGTGATAGGTCCGGTAGCGCGCCAGCCCGCCGCCGGTCAGCCACTCGCCGGCCCAGTCGTTGACCTTCAGGTCCTTGTGCAGAGCCCCGTGGGCGGCGTCGTGCATCAGGATGGCGAGGCCGAGCTGGCGTCCCCCGATGATGATCCAGGCCAGGGGAATGGTGACTGGCCAGATCACCGCCATGGCGCCGGCCGCCAGGATCACCGCCCAGGCGTGCGCGATCAGCGCCAGCCCCTTCCAGGAGGACTTCTGCGCCAGGGGCGCCCACTCCTCGGGCGTGAAATAGGTCTTCGGATCGACGCGGGCTGCGGCTGCCATAGGGGCATCATACGCCGCGAAGGCAGGTGAAAACAGCGTGACCCCGCGTCACCCGCGGGGGCTCACACCGCGAGGTCCAGGCGCTCCAGGCCGCGGAAGAAGGGCAGGGCGCGCCATTGCGGCTCGGCGTCTGGATCGGCCAGGCGAAGGGTCGGGAAGCGAGCGAACAGGCGCACCAAGGCCACCTGGGCTTCGAGCCTCGCCAGCGGCGCCCCGATGCAGATGTGCGCCCCGCCGCCGAACGACATGTGCGGGCTCTTCTTGCGGCTCACGTCGAACCGCTCCGGGTCGGGGAAAACCTCGGGGTCGCGGTTGGCGGCGCGCAGCAGGAGCGTCATCGACTGGGTGGCCTTCACCGGGCAGCCGTGGACCTCCATGTCGTGCGAGGCGATGCGGCCGGTGATGTCGATCGGGCCTTCGAAGCGCAGGATTTCCTCGACCACGGCGCTGGCGAGCGACGGGTCGGCCTTGAACTTGGCGAGCTCGGTGGGATTGAGCAGCAGCAGGCGCACGCCGTTGCCGATCAGGTCGGTGGTGGTCAGGTTGCCGCCCACCAGCAGGGCGCCCAGGTTGATCCGCAACTCCTCGTCCGACAGCGGCGCGCCGTCGGCCTGCAGCTTGGTCATGTCGCTGATCAGGTCGTCGCGCGGGTCGGCGCGCCGCGCCGCGATGGTCTGCAGGAAATAGGCCGACAGCGCCTCGCTCGACCGCTCCATATGCGCCGTCTGCTCGGGCGTGCGGAACGGGTTCAACCCCTGGATCACGCCCTCGGACCAGTCGCGAAACTCGACCAGCCGGTCGTGGTCGACGCCGAGGATCTGGGCGATCACGTCGATCGGGATTGGCACGCAGAAGGTGCTCATCAGGTCGAAGGTGGGCTGGCCCTCGATCCGGTCCAGCGCCTCGTCGACGATCTGCTCGACCTGCGGCTTGAACTTCGCCACCCGCGCATAGAGCGCCTGGGCCAGCGGGCCCCTCACCCGCGCGTGATCGGGGTTGTCCAGCATCAGGATGGAGGTGGTCTCGGAGCGCGGCACGCCCTCGACCACCGCGTCGGCGAACCGGCGCTGCATCACGGCCGCTTCCTCGGCGCGGATCGGATCGCGCCACATCTCCAGGTCCGTGGCGATGGCGCGCACGTCGGCGTAGCGGGTGACGATGAAGCTGCCCGAGGCGTCATCGCGCTTTATCGGGCAGGCCTCGCGCAGCGGCTTCAACACCGAATGCGGGTCGCGCTGGAAGTCGGGATTGAACGGCGTCATCTGCATGATGCCGGGGAGTTCGGCGGCCGGGGTCTTGGTCTCGGACATGGCGTCCCTCCTCAGAACAGCGGGCCGCCCTTCCAGAGGCCGGCCATCAGGGCGGCGAACAGCAGCGCGCCCGCCAAAGCGTTCGACTTGAACAGTGTTAGAGCCGCCTTGCCGTCGCGGACGTCAAGCGCCTGGGCCTGGCGGGACAGGTGGACACCGTAGAGCGCCGCCGGCGGCAGGAACAAGGGTCCAAGCTTGCCGAACCATGCGGCCGCGAGCGCCAGGACGAAGGCCAGGACGTAGAAGACCAGCACGCCCTTCGGCGCGGCTTCGCCCAGCCGACGGGCGGAGGACTTCACACCGGCCAGGGCGTCGTCCTCCAGGTCCTGCACGGCGTAGATCGTGTCGTAGCCAAGGGTCCAGAACACGCCGCCAGCGTAGAGCAAGACCGCCGGCCAGCTCAGCGTTCCGGTCGCCGCTGCGAAGCCGAGAAGGGCGCCCCAGTTGAACGTCAGGCCGAGCCAGGCCTGCGGCCACCACGTGATCCGCTTCATGAACGGATAGCCGGCCACCAGCAGCAACGAGCCGAAGCCCAGGCCGATGGCGAGCGGCGGCATGGTCAAGAGGATGCCGAGCGACACCAAGCAACAGACGGCGACG
>CAMFIW010000146.1 GCA_945952355.1 uncultured Phenylobacterium sp.
CGATCACGGCCACTACACGCTGAGGCCGCGGGTCAGCCACTGATCCGCCGGCCGCGCGGCCTGCGACGCAAGGTTTTTCCGGCAAGCCCGCGAAATCGGGGGCAAATCGAACGGAAGTTTCGCGCGGACTGGGCCATCCTGAGGCCATGAGCGCCGATGGCTTCAATTCTGGACCCCCGCCCGGCGCCCGCGCGGACTGGACGATAGACCAGGCGTGGTCGAGCTATTCCCCCGCCGAACACCAGGTCTGGATGACGCTCTATGAGCGCCAGGCCAAGCTTCTGCCCGGCCGCGCCTGCGACGCCTTCCTGAGGGGGCTCGATGCGCTGGACCTGCATCGGGGCGGCATTCCCGACTTCGCGCGCATCAACGAGGAGTTGTTCCGGCTGACCGGCTGGCGCGTGGTCGCCGTGCCGGGGCTGGTTCCCGACGCCGTGTTCTTCGACCACCTGGCCAATCGACGGTTTCCGGCCGGCCGGTTCATCCGCAAGCCCGACGAGCTCGACTACCTGGAAGAGCCCGACGTGTTTCACGACGTTTTCGGCCATGTGCCGATGCTGACCGACCCGACGTTCGGCGACTACATGGCCGCCTACGGGCGCGGCGGCCTGCGCGCCCTGGGCCGCGGACAGTTGCACAACCTGGCGCGGCTTTATTGGTACACGGTGGAGTTCGGCCTGCTGGATACGGCCGAGGGCCTAAGGATCTACGGTGCGGGCATCGTCTCGAGCCGCGCGGAATCGATCTTCGCCCTGGACGACCCCTCGCCCAACCGGATCGGATTCGACCTGGAGCGGGTGATGCGCACGCCCTACCGGATCGACGACTTCCAGCAGGCCTATTTCGTGATCCCGTCGCTGCAGGCGCTGCTGGATGCGACCCTGCAGGACTTCGGCGCGCTCTACGACCGACTGGAGAACCTGTCCGACATCGGCATCGAGGTGATCGAACCGACGGACGAGGTGTTCACGCAAGGGACCCAGGCCTATGCCAAGGCCGGCGGTCGCGCGGCGTAAGATTCTTCTAACTGACAGCTTCCCCCGATTGCGCCTTAATGGCGTGGGGATTTGGGGGAGACGAAATGGTTGCTGTCACCGACAAGCTGCCGACGGCCACCGGTCGCGACGAAGACTTCTTCCTTCGCAGCGCCATCGTCATGGCGGTTCTGATCGCGGTGGGCTTCACGCTTCAGCTGGCCCTGGGACGATCGAGTTTCGACTCGCCGCCTCTGGTCCACGCCCACGCCATCGTGTTCATGGGCTGGGTGGCGATCTATGTGCTGCAGAACCTCTTCGCGGCGACCGGCAATGCGACGCTGCACCGGCGGCTCGGCTGGCTGGCGGTCGGATGGATCGCGGCCATGCTGGTCCTGGGCTGCCTGGTAACCGCGGCCATGGTGCGGCGAGGCGGCACGCCCTTCTTCTTCCGACCGCTGCAGTTCCTGGTGTTCGATCCGGCCAGCCTGATCACCTTCGCCGGCCTGACCGGGGCGGGGATCGCGCTGCGCCGGCGCACCGAGTGGCATCGGCGGCTGCATTTCTGCGCCATGTCGCTTTTGCTGGGCCCGGCTTTCGGCCGCCTGCTTCCAATGCCGATGCTGATCCCCTGGGCGTGGGAGGCGACGCTTGCGGCCTCGGCGGCGTTCCCGCTCGTGGGGATCTGGCGCGACACCCGACGCGATGGCCGGGCGCACCCGGCCTGGGGCTGGGGGCTGGCGGCCATGGCCGGATGCCTGATCGTGACCGAAGCGATCACCTACAGCCCGGTCGGGTCGGCCATCTATCGCGCCGTCAACCAGGGCTCGCCCGGCGCGTCCATCCCGCCCCTCGCCTTCCCGACGCCCCCCGGTGCGAAGCCGGCCGCGACCTGACTTGACGGACCGACTGCACGCGGACGAGCCCGCGACCAGCGCCGAGCTGGTGGGCGAGCTGCTGAGCCGGCAATTCCCGCACTGGGCGGGGCTCACCGTGGCCGCGGCGGCCTCCGGCGGCACAGACCACGCGATCTACCGGCTGGGCGAGGACCTGGCGGTGCGCCTTCCCCGGCGCGCGTCGGCGGTCGCGCAGCTCGACAAGGAACGGACCTGGCTGCCGCGGCTCGCGCCGCACCTGCCGGTCGCCATCTCGCAGCCGCGCGCGGTCGGCGAGCCCATGCTGGGCTACCCCTGGCGATGGTCGGTATGCGACTGGATCGCCGGACGAAACCCCACCGGCGACGAAGGCCCGGCCCTGGCCGAGGATCTGGCGGACTTCGTGGGGGCCCTGCGGCCCCTCGACGCCATGGCGGGGCCGGCGCCGGGGCGGCACAACTTCGGGCGCGGCGCGCCGCTGGCCACTCGCGACGCGGCGACGCGGGAGGCGCTTCGCGCCTGCGGGGACCTGATCGACGCGCCGGCGGCGGCGGCGGCCTGGTCCGAGGCCCTGGCGGCGCCCGCCTGGGACGGTCCGCCGGCCTGGCTTCATGGCGATCTCTGCCCCGGCAACCTCGTCGTCGAGGGCGGGCGACTGGCCGCCGTGATCGACTTCGGCGGCCTGGCGGTCGGCGATCCGGCCTGCGACCTGATGGTCGCCTGGAACCTGCTGAGGTCGCAGGACCGCGCCCGGTTCGAGGCGAGGCTGGGCGCCGACCCGGCCAGCTGGGCGCGAGGTCGCGGCTGGGCGCTGTCCGTGGCGCTGATACAGCTGCCCTACTATCGCGAGACCTATCCGAGCCTCGCAGCCAATGCGCGGGCGACGATCGCCGCGGTGTTGGGCGACAGCTAGGCGGCGGCCGCCCGCTTCATCGCCTTCAGGTTCCCACCCAGGAACTTGAGGAAGTTCTCGGTGGCCGGGGTGATCTCGGTCCCCTCCGCCGGGTCGAACTCGACGGTGAGTTCGATCATCGCGCCGCCGTCGCCCAGTGCGCGCACGGCCACGGTGGAGCGGTATTGCTTCATGTCTGGGCGGTCGAGGGAATAGGTGTAGTGGTGCGGCCCCTGGTCGACCATCAGTTCCTTGATCACCCGCCCGCCGGGCATGGTGAGGGTGCGGACCTTGCCCTGCGGCGTGTCCTCGACAGCCTCGGCCTCGACGGCCGGGGCCCATTTGCGAATTCCGCCGAAGTCGCCGATGACCGCCCAGACGGAGTCGGCGGATTGGGGCACGGCGTCGCCCAGGCTGATCTTGCGCATGTCGGAGGTCTCCTTGGATTCAGCCGTCGTAGAAGAACGGCGGGTGCAGGCCGATGACGCGCCGTTCGCGGTCGCCGCCGGCGCGGGCGATGGCTTCTTGCGACAGGTGGTTGGCCTGGCTGGTCGGCAGCAGGCGCTGGGCGATGTCGCGACGCCCGTAGTGCACCTGAAGGAAGAAGCGGCCGTGGTCGCCCTCGAGGGTCGGCATCCGCCGGTGCCAGACGTCGGAGACGAAGAGGCCCGCATCGCCGGCCCGGGTGATCAGCGGCTGGACCTTTCGGCCCTCGTAGTCGAGGTCGTCGTCGAAGGTGCGATCGGCGGGCGGAGCGCGGCCCGACAGGTGGCTGCCCGGCAGGACCCCGGTAGGCCCGTCCTCGATCGCGCAGTCCTGCAGGTAGATGTGCACGCCAATGGCGAAGACCGGGTGCGGAATATCGGCCGGCCAGCGTACGCCCTCCGGCAGCGGCACGTGCGGGCCGGCGTCGATGTGCCAATTCTGGCCGCCGTGGGAGCCCGGATGGCCGGCGGGATTGCGCCAGGCGGTGTTGGCGATGACGTGGCAGTCCTCGCCCAGCAGCGGTTCGATGACCTCCAGAAGTCCCGGATGGGCCACGGCGCGCTGGGCCGCCGCGCTGCGGTTCAGCATGGCGTAGCGGAACATGGCGGCGTCCTCCGGCGCGCGGGGGCCGCGCTCGTCAGGCGGATCGCGCGCGAAAACGGCCGCGATCTCCTCGCGCAGGGCGGCGACCTCCTCTGTGCTGAAGACGCCGCGGACCACGGCGTAGCCTTCGCGCTCGAGCTGCTCGGTCTCTGGCCGGGCGAGCTCGCTGCGATACTGGAGATAGGCGCGACCGCGTCGGATCATGGCAGTGTTCCCTACGCGCCCGTCTCGAGCGGGCGTCGCGGGGGCAGAGTGCGACGCCCGGGCCCAGGCCGCAAGGCTCAGCCGCCCGCGCCCTGGCGGTCCCGCAGGGTCTTGAACGCCTCGTCGATCTTGGCGCGCTGGGCCGGGGTGAAGACGCGATAGCGTTGGGATCGGCCGTCGGCGGCGGCGGAGATCTCCTGGTCATCGACATAGATGATGCGACCCTGGAAGGCGCCGAACATCGGGGTCCGATTGGCGAGGTGCGCGCCTTCCAGCTGGACCGCGCAGTTCTCGAGGTTCTCGACGTTGTAGGCGAAGGGTTTGAAGTCGGCCTTGCCGTTCGCGGCCTCGGCGAGGCGCCAGCAGACCCCGGGATTGCCGGGAGCCTTCAATGGCGGAGGCTGGCAGGCCCCCAGCGCCAACAGGCCGGCAAGCGCGATGGCGCGACGCATGGGCGGCTCCTCAGTAGTCCTTGCGCCAGCGGACAGCGAGCTTGCCGTCGCCCTGGCCGGCGATCTTGGAGATGATGGACAGCGACTTGCCAATCCGCCACTCGACCTGGGCGGAGGCGCCGTCGCGGCCACCGCCGGTGAGCTCCAGATAGACATCGTCGTTCAGATACTTGCCGCCCGAAACGGTGACGCCGGACTGGCCGCCGCCGCCGAGGGCCAGACGATCCAAACCGGCGAAGGAACGCAAGTTCCCGATCACGTCGAAGCCTCCGCCGCCGGCCAAGGACGACAGTGCGGAGGCGAGCTGAGCGGCCTCCAGCGGGGAGAGCTGAGAGGCGGACCGGCCGAAAAGCACCTGGGATAGCACCTCGTCGTTTGGCAGGGTCGGCGTGGAGGTGAGCGTGATCTCCGGCTTGGCCGCGGTGCCGCGGATGCGAACGCCAGCGGTCAGCGACGGATCGTCCCGGGTGGCCGTGAGGTCCAGGCGAATATCCTTCGGCGAGGTCGCCAGATAGACCACGCCGCGCTCGTCGAACTCGAACCGCTTGCCGGCGAAGTCGTAGTCGCCGCGCACCACGCGGGCTTGTCCGGACAGGCTGGGAGCCGAGGTCGTGCCGCCAACATGGGCGTCGAGCGAAAGCTCCACGTCGAGCCCCTTGCCACGCAGGAAAATGCGGCGGGGCGCCTTGAGGCTGACATCGAGGGCGACGGCCCCGCCGCCGGCTGGCTTGGCGGCGGGCGGCAGATGGCCGGTCAGGTCGACGGGACGATTGATCTCCACCACGTCCATCGCCACCACGCCGCTGGGCGTGGGCGTTCGGGCGGAAACGTCGGCGCGGTCGATGGTGAGCGCCCCAGCCAGCCGCACCTTTCCATCGGCGTTCCGATCGAGGGTCGCCTGACCGGTGGCCGATGCGATGGCGAGTTCGTTATCGATCAGCCGGAAGCTCTTGAGATTCAGCCGGAAAGTGCTCGCGCCCTCGCGCAGTAGGCTTATCCGCCCCTGGCCGTCGACGGAGCCGCCGTGACCATCGGCGCCCGTGGCCTGGCTGATGTTTATAGCATTGTCGGCCAGCGCGGCCTTCAGCACCACGTTCTGCAGCACCAGTCCGGTCGGGCCGTCGGAGAAGCGGCCATTGTCGACCGAGGCGTCGCCGACCGCACGGATGTCGGCGAGGTCGCCGCCGAGTTCGCCCGACAGCTTGACGTGTCCGGACATCTCCCGGTCCCCGCCCACCAGCAGATCCCAGAGCGGCTTGATCTCGCCGTCGGCGAAAACGCGGCCGCGCAGGGGCTTCTTGCGCGCGATGGCGATGCGGAACGGCGCGGCCGACGCCTCGGCCGGCAGGACGAGACTAGCATTGGCGTTCAGCCCCTGGCTGTTGGTGACCGCGCCATCGATTGTGAGTTCGTCGCCGGACAGCCGCGCCTTCAGGTTGCCGTTCAGCCCCTGGGCCGGATCGGACCCACGACCGCGCACGCCGTCGAGGCGGGCGTCCAGTTCCCCGCCGAGCCGGGTCCCCTGCCCCGTCAGCGCCAGACTGGCGTCGACCTTGCCGGTCATGTCCTCGTCGAAAAGTCCGAGGCCGAGCTTCTGAACCTGGGCCTTCACCTCGGCGGTCTCGCCGGCCATGCGGCCGTCCACAGCGATCACGCCGCCGTCCGAGGCTACGAGCCGCAGCCGTGCGGAGCGCTCGGGCCCACCGAACAGGAAGATCGCGGTCTCGGTGGTCCGCAGGTCGCGCCGGCCAAGTCGGCCATCCCCATCGAAGCCGAGTTTCCACCCCGGATGCGCGTCGGACAGCACGCCCCGGCCGGCCAGGTTCCACTTTCCGGCGGTGGCCGCGCCATTGGCCTGGAGCTCGTAGGGCAAGGCCGCGAGCGGACCGTCGGCGGTGATCCGCGCCTGGCCGATGGCGAACCTTCCCCCCGGCAGGACCGCGTTCTCGCCGGTCAAGACCAGGTGCGCGCGCGGACCGCCTGCAGCATCGGCGATCTTCACCGCGCCGCCTGCCCGGCCCGCATCCAAGAAGGCCCCCTTGACCAAGGCCAGCTTGAGGTCGGCCGTGGAGGGCGTGTGACCACGCAACGCGATCGCGCCGGCCGCCTTGAGCCCCCCGGCGTCGACCGCCAGGTCGGTGAGATCGACCCCGTCGCCCGGGAAGCGGAAGTCGGACTTGGCGGTCGCGGGACCATAGGCGCTGGAGGCGGTCAGCACGACGGTTCCCGCCGAGCCGTTCGGCTGGCGCAGGAAGCTCAGCACCAAGTGCGCCGAATTCAGCGGAAGGCCCGGCACGTCGAGGGCGTCGAAGTCCGCCAGCAGGTCGGCCCGCGGCTCGGTGACCGTGCCGGATAGCGCGCCCGTTCCCTTCGCCTTGCCGGTGACCTCGACGGGACCCGCCCGGAACGGACCGGTGGCGGACCAGTCGAGTTTGAACTTCAGAACGCCATCCGCCCCCTTCACCCCGGCCGCCTGGGCCTTAAGCGCCGCGCGGTCG
>CAMFIW010000147.1 GCA_945952355.1 uncultured Phenylobacterium sp.
GCCTGAGGGAGGTGCAGGTCGAGCGGCCGCTGAGGAGCCAGCCCCTGCAGGTGGCCGAGGACTACCGCACCACCCGCCTGTCCCTGACGGCCCATCCCTGCAGCTTCTTCCGCGAGGACCTGGTCAAGGCCGGCGCCGTGCCGGCCAAGGCGCTGGCGAGCCTGCGCAACGGCCGCTGGACCTCGGTGGGCGGTCTGGTCCTGGTGCGCCAGCGGCCGGGCACCGCCAAGGGGGTGGTGTTCATGACCCTCGAGGACGAGACCGGCGTGGCCAATATCGTGGTCTGGAAGGACGTGTTCGACGCCAATCGCCGGCTGGTGATGAGCGGCTCCTTCCTGGTGGTGCACGGCCAGATCCAGAGCGAGAGCAATGTGGTCCACCTGGTGGCCAAGAGCTTCACCGACCTGTCCCACCTACACGCGGCGATGAAACAGGACGATGCGGCGCCCGAGCCCGGCCGCAAGCCCACCGCCCGCCTGGTCTCCAGCCGGGACTTCCATTGACGGCGACGCGCCCACGCCCGCCAACCTGGGCCGATACCCTACCGCATTGTTGGGATAACGCTGTTCGCGCTAGGATCGCTCCGCTCTTTGGGGAGGCTGTCACGATGATGACGCTCGAACGCGCGCCGACGCGCACCTATCACACCGCGATCATGGATTCCCGCCAGTGGGACAGCTTCGCGATGCGGCCCGACGACATCGTCATCGCCACCTATCCCAAGTGCGGAACGACCTGGACCCAGCGGGTGGTCGACCTGCTGGTGTTCCAGAATACCGACGCGCGGCCGATCATGGACAACTCCGTCTGGCTGGACGCGCGCATCTTCGCGCCGCACGCCGAGAACCTCGCCACACTCGAGGCCCAGAACCACCGGCGGTTCATCAAGAGCCACCTGCCCTTCGATTCCCTGCCGATCTACGACACCGTGAAATACGTCCACGTGGCCCGCGACGGCCGCGACGCCTTCCTGTCCTGGCACAACCACGTGCGGGGTTTCACGCCGGAGGCGAAGATGAAGGTCGGCATGATCGTGATGAACGATCCGGACCTGCCCAAGGACGGCCCGCTGGAGGCGCCCGAAGATCCGCAGCTCATGTACCAGGGCTGGATCGCCAACGCCGAAGCCGATCCGCGCACCGGTCCCGGCGCGGACCTCTCCTACTTCGATTTCGAGATGACCTATTGGCGCGAGCGGGCGCGCAAGAACCTGCTGATGGTCCACTATGCGGACATGAAGGCCGACCTGGAGGGCGAGATGCGGCGTATCTCGGATTTCCTGGAGATCGAAACCCCGGCGGCGCGGTTGAAGGAACTGGCCAAGGCGGCCCAGTTCGAGGCGCTGAAGGCCCAGGGTCCCGCCTTGCTGCCGAAGATCGGAGAGCATTTCGACAACGGCCCCGAACGCTTCCTGAACCGCGGCGTCAACGGCCGCTGGCGCGACGTGCTGAACGAGGCCGATCTGGCGCGCTATGCCGCGGTGGCCAAGCGCAAGCTGAGCCCGGCCGCCGCCGACTGGCTGGAAAAGGGCCGACTTGCGACGACCGACCCGCGCGCCGCGGCGGACTGAGCCTCACCCTTCGCCAACCAGGGCGGCGAGCTTCCGGCCGGCGACGGCGCGATAGCTCTGCCGCATCCAGCCCTTCAGGGTGTCCATTTCGCCGAGGATCGCGTCGTGCGGCCCGAAGTGACTGATGACCCAGTCATGCCGCCGATACCAGCCGCGGCTCTCGCGCACGAACCACAGGCCCTGAACCATCTCGAACGACACCGGCAGCTTGAGGATGACAGTCAGTTGGTCGAGCGGCTGGGCCTTGTCGCCGATCATGGCGAAGGGCCGGTCCTTAACCCGCAGATTGCGCACCATGGCCCAGCCATGGGCCAGGGAGGTCCGCGGCAGACCCAGGCCATAGGCCGTCAGTTCCGCCTCGGCCTGCTCGTGCGGCGTCACCGCGCCGTTTCTCCGGCGACCACCCAATCCGGCTCCGGATCGACCTCGAAGCGGACCGCGTCGATCTCGGACAGGCCCTGGATCCAGGCCTTGGCGATACGGTGGCCGCCATCCATCAGCCCGCCCGCCGCCGAGAAGATGATCGGATAGGACAGGTCGGCGGCGACGATCCGCCCGACATGTCCCGCCACATCCCGCACGCTGGGCGCGCGGCCGTGGAACCAGCAGTCGCGGTCGAATTCGGGAATGTCGGCGATGGCGACGCGGAACACCGGCAGGCCCACGGCGGCGGCCCAAAGCCGCTCCGTGAGCCAGAAGCCCCGGCCACCAGGGACCGTGCCCGAATATTTCTGAGGTCCGGCCATGCCGCATGGTCCGACCGGATCGACGAGGTTGCAAGCCCCGCCGTCGCGAACGACGGCGAGGCCGCCGATCAGAACCGCAGGGTGCGGGCTTCCTTCACGTGCGGCAGGGCGCGGATCTTGCCGACCAGCTCGTCGGACGGATCCTGGTCGACCCCGACGAGGGCGATGGCGTCCTCGCCGGCCGAGACCCGGCCGAGGTTGAAGGTGGCGATATTGACCTTGGCGTCGGCCAGCAGGGCCCCGAGGTTGCCGATGAAGCCGGGCTTGTCGAGGTTGTTGACGTACAGCATGACCGGCGCGAAGGGGGCGTCGAGGTCCATGCCCTTGACCTCGATGATGCGCGGCGTGCCGGCGAGGACCGAGCCCGCGAACGAACGCTTGCCCATGGCCGTGGTGACCGTCACGCGCACCAGGCTCTCATAGATCGGACTGTCGTCCTGCTTGATCTCGGAGACGACGATGCCGCGTTCCTTGGCCATGGCCGGGGCCGAGACCATGTTCACCTCGGCCAGCATCGGGCGCAGGACGCCGGCCAGCGCCGCGGCGGTGAGCGGGCGGGTGTTGAGGCTGGCGACCTCGCCTTCGTAGGCGATCTCGATCGCCTTGACCTCGACGTCGATCATCTGGCCGGCAAAGGCGCCGAGGCGTTCGGCGAGCGCGACGAATGGCTTCAGCTTCGGCGCCTCGTCGGCGGTGACCGACGGGCTATTCAGCGCATTTGTGACGGCGCCGGTGAGCAGGTAGTCGCTCATCTGTTCGGCCACTTGCAGGGCCACGTTCTCTTGGGCCTCGAGGGTCGAAGCGCCCAGGTGCGGGGTGGCGATGAAGTTCTCGGCCCCGAACAGCACGTTGGCCTTGGCCGGCTCCTCGACGAAGACGTCGAAGGCGGCGCCGCCGACATGACCCTCGTCCAGCAGCTTGCGCAGCGCCGCCTCGTCCACCAGGCCGCCGCGGGCGCAGTTGACGATCAGGACGCCCTTCTTGGTCTTGGCCAGGCTGGTCGCCGACAGGATGTTGCGGGTCTTGTCGGTCAGCGGGGTGTGCAGGGTGATGATGTCGGCTCGGGCCAGCAGCTCGTCGAGCTCGACCTTCTCGACGCCGATCTCGACGGCGCGTTCCGCCGACAGGAAGGGGTCGTAGGCCACGACCTTCATCTTCAGCCCGTTCGCGCGGTCGGCGACGATGCCGCCGATATTGCCGGCGCCGATCAGGCCGAGGGTCTTGGCGTACAGCTCCACGCCCATGAAGCGGTTCTTCTCCCACTTGCCGGCTTGGGTGGAGACGTCGGCGGCGGGGAGTTGGCGAGCCAGCGCGAACATCATGGCGATCGCGTGCTCGGCGGTGGTGATCGAGTTGCCGAACGGCGTGTTCATCACCACGATCCCCTTCGAGGTCGCGGCGGGGATGTCGACATTGTCCACGCCGATTCCGGCGCGGCCGATCACCCTCATCTTGGTGGCGGCGGCGAGGACGTCCTTGTCGGCCTTGGTGGCCGATCGGACGGCCAGGCCGTCATAGTCGCCGATGATCTTCAGAAGCTCGTCCTTGGAGAGGCCGGTCTTCACGTCGGCCTCGACGCCGCGCTGCTTGAAGATGTCGATAGCGGCGGGGCTCAGCTTGTCGGCGATGAGTACGCGGGGCATGGGCGGGTGTCCTTGCAGGTAGGGGTGTGCGCTCCCGGATCCGCGGCGCGCGCGGTGGTCCAGGCGGCCGGGAGCGTCAGGGCTTCAGGCGGTTTGCAGGTCGGCGATGACGGAGGCGAACGCCCAGTCGAGCCAGGGGGTGAGCGCTTCCACGTCGGAAGTCTCCACCGTGGCGCCGCACCAGATGCGCAGGCCGGGCGGGGCGTCGCGATAGCCTCCTACGTCGAGGGCCGCGCCTTCCTTCTCCAGCACCGCGGCCAGCTTCTTGGCGAAGTCGGCCTGGGCGTCCTCGGAGAGGCCGGTGACGCGGGCGTCGACGACCTTGAGGCACACCGAGGTGTTCGAGCGGATGGCGGCGGTCTCGGCCAGGAACTCGACCCACGGGGTCTTGGCGACCCAGTCAGCAAGCACGCCAAGATTGGCGTCGGCGCGGCGCTTCATCTCTGTCAGGCCGCCGATCTGGCCCGCCCACTTCAGCGCGTCGACCGCATCTTCCACCGCCAGCATCGAGGGCGTGTTGATCGTGGCGCCCTCGAAAAGGTCGAGCGTGACCTTGCCGCCCTTGGTCATGCGGAAGAGCTTCGGCATCGGCCACGCCGGGGTGTGGCTCTCCAGCCGCGCGACGGCGCGCGGCGACAGGATCAGCACCCCGTGCGCGGCCTCGCCGCCCAGCGCCTTCTGCCAGGAGAAGGTCACGACATCGAGCTTGCCCCAGTCCAGGTCCTGGGCGAAGGCGGCGCTGGTGGCGTCGCAGATGGTGATGCCTTCACGGTCGGCGGCGATGAAATCGGCGTTCGGAACGCGGACGCCCGAGGTGGTGCCGTTCCAGGTGAAGACCAGGTCGGCGTCCTTGCGCACCTTGGTCAAGTCGGGGAGTTGGCCATAGGGGGCGTCGAGCACCTCGGCCTGGATCTTCAGCTGCTTGGTCACGTCGGTGACCCAGTCCTTGCCGAAGCTCTCGAAGGCTAGGAGCTGGACGGGTTTCGGCCCCAGCATCGACCACATCGCCATTTCCACGGCGCCGGTGTCGGAAGCCGGCACGATGCCGACCAGGAAGTCGTCCGGAACCTCGAGCACCTCGCGGGTGCGATCGATGGCTTCCTTCAGGCGCGCCTTGCCCAGCTTGGAGCGGTGCGAGCGGCCGAGGACGGCGTTGGTGAGATTTTCTGGAGTCCAGCCGGGGCGCTTTGCGCAGGGGCCCGACGAGAATTCGGCGCGCGCGGGGCGCATCGCCGGCTTGGCGAGGGTATTCATTGCGATGTCTCCCATCCTTACAGATGGGCTGCGCCCCGTTGGGGGGGCGTGGCCCAGGGCGGAGAAACGCCGAATCCGGGTTAAGGGCAAGTGAAAGTTTTCGACAGCGCGTTTCGGCGCCGCTGATATCGACGCGCGGCGTTTGGCGTGCGCTAGCTGCGCGCCCGACCTTCGCCGCCGAGCCCGCGCCCGATTCATGACCCGCCCGCGTCCCTCAGACTGGATCGTGCTCGCGCTGCTGGTGGTGGTCTGGGGCTCGGCCTTCGCCGGCCTGAAGATCGCCGTCGCCCACATCCATCCGCTTTGGAACACCGTGTTCCGAATCTGGATCGGTGTGGCGACCCTGGCTGTCGTTCTCGCCCTGCGGCGGCAGGCGGTCCCGCCCCTGCGCGACCCGGCCTGGCGGGTCTATGCGATCACCGGCTTCGTCGGCATGTCGGCGCCATTCGCCATGTTCGCCTTCGCCGCCCAGCACATCCCCTCGGCCGTCAATTCGATGTGCAATGGAGCCTCGCCGATCTTCACCGCCGTGTTGGCGCACCTGTTCGTCGCTGGCGACCGCCTGACCCCGGCCAAGGCGGCGGGTGTCGGGCTGGGATTCCTGGGGTTGGCGATGCTGGTGGCGCCCGAGCTTGCAGCTGGGGTGAGCCTGGAGGCGGCCGGCCTGGCGGTCGCGATCGCCGGCGCGGGCCTCTATTCCTTCGCCAACGTGCTGATCAAGCGATCGCCCACGGTCAGCCCGACCGTGGGGGCGCTGATGATGTGCCTCTGGGCGGGCGTCTTCGCGCTGATCACCGCCGCGGTGCTGGCGCCGCCGCCGGCATGGCCGCCGCTTTCTTCGCTGCTGGCGGTGGCGGCCCTGGGGGTCTTCCCGACAGCGCTGGCCTCAATCGGCTATGTTTACCTGATCCAGCGGCGCGGGCCCCTGTTCATGTCGATGGCGATCTATCTGGCGCCCCTCTGGGCCACCTTGCTGGGCGTGGTCTTCATGGGCGAGCGGCCCGGATGGCCGGCTTTCGCGGCGCTCGGCCTCATCCTCGGTGGCGTGGCGTTGACCACCTTCGCCCGGCCGGCCGGCGCCGGGAAAGGCTAGAGCGCGAGCTGTTTCCGAGCCAGCTTGCGGCTGTTCATCCAGGTGGCTCCGACGCCCGCCAGGATCGCCGCCAGGATGCCCCAGCTCACCACGTTATTCACCACCGCGAACAGGCGATCCACCGGCTTGGTCATGACGTAGTAGTATGCGTGCAGCGAGAACTGGCCGCCTTGGAGCAACATGGCCGCTCCGAGCCAGAGGCTCGTATAGCGTAGCGCCAGGAGCATGAATCCGACGCCGAGCAGCCCGTCCATCACCAGGAGGCTGGTCGCCAGGGCGTCGGGCTTCATGGCCAGTTGAAGGACGAAGAAGAGGGCCGCGAACAATAGGTTCAGCGAAGCCCCGAAGCGCTCGGGCCACGAGCCCTTGATCCACGCCAAGGTGGTGACCGCGATGATCGCGCCCAGCAGTAGATTGTGTAGGTACCAGCCAGACATGCATTGCGCCCCTAACGCTGATTAGGGGCGCAACACCAGTTAAACTATTGCAACCAAGCGGACGTCAGCCGACCTGGCGCATCGTCGTGACGTCGCTCGACGACAGCGTGGGCTTGTTCATTTCGCCGACCATCTTGGTGCGGATGCCGAGGCGCAGCTTGGCTTCGGCCAGCTCGCCGTGCACGCCGACCATCGCGCTGCGGGCTTGGCTGAGGGCCGAGATGGCTTCCATC
>CAMFIW010000148.1 GCA_945952355.1 uncultured Phenylobacterium sp.
GGGATCAAGCTGGAGCTTGGTCTCAGCCTTCGCCGGACCTGGCCATCTCCCGCGCCAGGGCGATCAGGGCGTGGCGCGCGGAGGTGCGTTCGATCTCGGCGAAGGCTTCCAGCAACTCCTGTGCGCCCGGCACGGACAGGGATCGCAGCAGGGCCTCGGCCTCGCTGCCGCCCTCGCTCTCCTCGCCGACCAGCCAGCCCACCGACGTGTCGAGCGCCGAGGCCACGGCCACCAGCATCGAACCCGAGACGCGATTCGCGCCGCGCTCATATTTCTGCACCTGCTGAAAGGTGACGCCGATCTTCGCGGCGAGCGCGCCCTGGCTGAGATTCAGCGACTTGCGCCGCAGCCGAACGCGCGCTCCGATGGCGACGTCCACAGGGTCCGGGCCAGTTGCGTCAACAAATGCCAATGGAAGTCGCTCCAAGATGTCACATGCGACAATTGCGTTCTCACGCATTAACCATTGAGTCTAGACGCCTCAGTGCGCGAGCCGGTAGCGTGTTCAGCCTATGCGCGAGGGGCGGGACATGAGCGATGATCCTGTCGAACGACTGACACAACGAGAGCGGGAGTGCCTCCGCCTCGTTGATCGCCACCTCAGTTCAAAGCAGATCGCCCGGGAACTTGGCATGTCCAAGACCTCGGTGGACACCTATTGCGACCGCGCCCGGCGAAAGCTTGGCGCCGGCGATCGCTATCAGGCCGCGCGCCTGCTGGCCGAACACGACCGCCGTGTCCTGATCGTGTCAGGACATGACCCGATCAGGACAGACAACCCGCCGACGACGGGTCTCCATGACGAGGAATTTGGAGACTTCGAAAATGGGCGACTGGGTGAGTACCCGGATGGAGGAGTTGCCGACTGCGGCCAACTCGAACCACAGCGCCGGCCCGGGGCCGAACGCGAAATCGGCGGTGCGCAGGGCGGTGGCCCTCAGGCGCGAGGTCGAACGGTTCGAAGCGCGCTGGCCGGAGCCGGCGGCGGGCGAAACCCAGGTTCCGGGCTTCACCTGGAACCAGCTCGAACGGCAACTCGAGGACCTGACGGATACGCCGATGAAGGCGGCCATGGCCCGCGACCTGGTGTCGGCCACCCGCAAGATGGCGCGGTTCAAGCCATCGGAAATGGTGCTGCGCGAAATCCTCTGCCTGACCTGGGCCCTGCTGGACGAAGGCTTCCAGCCGGACCTGGAGCCAGCGCCGGGGGAGGGGCCGGCCGACATGCCCTAGGCCCTCTCGCGCGGCTTGGCGCGGTCGGCCTGATCGCCATCGTCTCGGCGCTTGCGTTCGGGGCGGTGCTGGCGGGCCTCCACGCCCTCAAGGATCTCGTCTAGCCCCAGCCGGGGCGTGGCCGATCACAATCACGACAACCCAGCATCAACGCGAGGTCTCGTGGGCCGCGTGCAGGAGAAGAGTCATGCTCAAGCAACGCCGACTTATCGCCGACCAGGTCGCCGCCAGCCTGTTCGAGGCGGAGGCCGCCATCGACATCGCGCTCGCCAAGACCGCCCACCTCGCCGGCGTCATGCCAGGCCTTCGTCGCGACGCCGGCCTCTCCGCCCTGATCGGCCAGGATGCCGTCGAGCGCGCCAGCGAGGCCTTCGCCGCCCTGGCGCTGGCGCGCCGCTCCATCGTCCAGACCCACAAGGAACTCAGCGTCGCCCAGCAGCAGATGGGCCTGGGCGCGGTGATGTACGGGGAACCGGACAGCAAGCCGGCCTCACTGGCCGCTGAGCCGGAGCGCACCATCCGAGCTGTGCGCGCCAGCCGCGCCGCCTAGCTGTCGGAAGCGAACAACCTCTGACAGTATCGGGGCCCTCGCACGACCTGGGGGCTCCGATCTTGTTTCTGCACAGCTTGCCCCAGCAGATTTGGTTCGTGGTCATGGCCGCGAATTCGGCCTTCGCCTTGTGGCGCGGGGGTGCGCCCGAGCGGTGGATGTCCGCCGCCTATGTCGCGGCCTGGCTGGTGAGCCGGGCAGTCTACAACTATCGCGACTGGCTTGATCCGCAGTGGGCCGTGCTAGGCGTCGACCTTGTCCTGCTCGCGGCATCGGTGGTTCTGGCCCTGGCCTACAACCGCATCTGGCTACTGTTCGCGACCGCATTCCAGCTCCTCGCCGTGGTGATCCACGTGGCGATCATGGCCGACGCCAGTGTTCGCGCGCTGCCCTATGTCCGCGGCCTAGTGATCTGGAGCTATCTCACTCAGCTCACCCTCTTCGTCGGCGTTCTGCAGCACCTACAGGCGCGCCGGCTTCAGCCGACTGAGGCCATGGCGCCCGCGCGCCGGTAGATCAGCGCCTCGGCGACATGGACCCGACGGATCGAGCCAGAGCCCTCAAGGTCGGCGATGGTGCGAGCTAGGCGCAGGGTGCGGGTCCAGCCGCGCGCGGTGAGGCCGCCCGCCTCCGCCGCCGTGGTGAGCAGAGCGCGGGCAGGTGCATCCAACTCGGCGATCTCCTCCAGCCAGCCGCCCTCGGCGCGGGCGTTAAGGCCCGCGGCGCCCTGGCGCTCGGACGCCGTGGCCCGTTCGGCCTGCACCTCGCGAGCGGCGGCGACCCGGGCGGCGGCCTCCGCCGTGCCCTCCGCAGGGGCCGGCAGGGCGAGGTCGGCGGCGGTCACCGGCGGAACCTCGATCTGCAGGTCGATACGGTCCATGAACGGACCCGAGACCTTGGCCTGGTAGTCGAGCTGGCAGCGCGGCGCCCGCCCGCAATGGCCGCGTCCGGCGCCGCCATGGCCGCACTTGCAGGGGTTCTCGGCGGCGATGAGCTGGAAGCGGGCGGGATAGCGCACGTGTGCGTTGGCCCGCGCCACGATCACCTCGCCGGTTTCGAGAGGCTGGCGGAGCGAATCCAGCGCCTGCGATCCGAACTCGGGAAGCTCGTCCAGGAACAGCACGCCGTTGTGCGCCAGGGAGACCTCGCCGGGCTTCACCCGGATGCCGCCGCCGGTCAGGGCGGCCATGGTCGCCGAGTGGTGCGGCGCGCGGAACGGCCGCGCGCGGGTCAGCTCGCCCTTGGCGATCAGCCCGGCGACGGAATGGATCATCGAGGTTTCGAGCAGTTCGGACGAGGACAACGGCGGAAGCAGGCCCGGCAGACGCGCCGCCATCATCGACTTGCCGGAGCCCGGCGGGCCGATGAACAGCAGGTTGTGGCCACCGGCCGCCGCGATCTCCAGCGCCCGCTTGGCGTTCTCCTGGCCCTTCACGTCCTTCAGGTCGGCGACGGGCCCGCCCTCGATCATCTTTCCAGGATCGGGCGGCGACAGCATCTGGGTGCCACGGAAATGGTTCACCAGCGAGATCAGCGAGGGCGCCGCCAGGACCCGGGTCTCGCCCGCCCAGGCCGCCTCCGCACCGCAGGCCTCGGGACAGATGAGGCCCAGTCCCATCCCGCCTGCCGCGACGGCCGCCGGCAGGGCGCCGGCCGCCGCGACGATCCGGCCATCCAGCGACAGCTCGCCCATGGCAGCCCAGTCGGACAGCACGTCCGGGGGGATCACCCCCATGGCGGCCATCACCGCGAGCGCGATCGGCAGATCGTAGTGGCTGCCTTCCTTGGGCAGGTCAGCCGGGGCCAGGTTGCAGATGATCCGTCGGCCCGGCAGGGCCAAGCCGAGGCCCGCGAACGCCGCCCGCACGCGCTCGCGGCTCTCGCCGACCGCCTTGTCGCCCAGTCCGACCACGACGAAGGCGAACTCGCCGGCCGTGAGCTGGACCTCGACATCGACCGGGCGCGCCTCGACGCCCTGGAACGCCACCGTGACGACCCGCGCCGCCATGCCCTGAAACCCCCGCCCAGCCCCGAAACTATCCACAAGCCCAACACGCCCCGCGGGTCGGATCAAGAACAAAAATAGAACTTTTCAGGAAGATGAGACGTTTCCGTGACTTGCGGCCACGGCTTGAAGTGACAAGCTAGGCCTTGGCGCGGATCGCTTCGATCCGCTCCCACATGATCTCGGTAGCGTCGACGCCGGTGAAGCGCTTCAGCGCGCGGGCTCCGGTCGGCGAGGTGACGTTTATCTCGGTCAGGTAATCGCCGATCACGTCGATGCCGACGAACAGCAGGCCCCGCCGCTTCAGCTCCGGCCCGATGATTTCGCAGAGCTCCTTGTCGCGCTTGGTCAGCTCGACCGCCTCGGCCCGGCCGCCGACCGCGAGGTTCGAGCGGATCTGGCCGGCGTTGGGCACCCGGTTCACCGCGCCGACCGGCTCGCCGTCGACGAGCAGGATGCGCTTGTCGCCCTTGACGACCGCGGGAATGAACTTCTGGGCGATCACCGGCTCGCGGCCGATCATGCGATGCAGGTCCAGCAGGGCGTCGAGATTTGGGTCGTCGGCCAGGAGACGAGCGACGCCCGAGCCGCCGCCGCCATAGAGTGGCTTCAGCACGATGTCGCCGTGGCGGGCGCGGAAATCGTAGATCGCCTGGACGTCGGAGGTGATCAGCGTCGGCGGCTGCACGCCCTCGAAGGTGGTGACGAACAGCTTCTCCGGGGCGTTGCGCACCTCGGTCGGGTTGTTGACCACCAGGGTCTTCGGGTGGATCGCGTCGAGGAAGTGGGTCGAGGTTATATAGGCCATGTCGAAGGGCGGATCCTGGCGCAGCAGCACCACGTCCATCTCCGAAAGGTCCTTCAGCTCCCAGTCGCCGAACCCGGCATGGTCGCCCTCGACGTCCTGCACCGTGACCGGCCGGCCCCTGGCGAACAGCCTTCCGCCCTCGAGCGCGAGCTGGTCGGGCGTGTAGACGAACAGCGAATGCCCCCGCGCCTGGGCCGAAAGCATCATCAGGAAGGTCGTGTCGCCCGCGATACGGATGCGCTCCAGCGGGTCCATCTGGACGGCGACCTTCAACCCCATGACGCTCTCCTGCACGGCCAAGGCGTCCGACATAGTCCGCCGGCCGCTCCGGCGCCAGCCGCGCACCCTCCGATCCGTCGTTTCGGGAGGTCGGGGCCCGGCCGACGCGATATTTTTCGATATATCTATTGCATGTCGCGAGAGCGGGTGTATATGACGCCTATCGCCAAGTTCGATATGTCTAAATAGGATCTAAATATGCATAAACACTTTTGGGGACGCCATGAGCATCACAGCCGTCACGGCTGGGGCGGGCACATGCGCGACCATTTCCGCGCCGCGGCCCGGGGCCGTCATCGCGAAGGCCGGATCGGGCGCCTGCTCGAACACGGTGACCTGCGCTTCGTCATCCTGGCCCTTGTGGCCGAGAAGCCGCGCCACGGCTACGAGGTGATGCGCGAACTGGAAGACCGCACTGGCGGCGCCTATCGGCCTTCGCCCGGCGTGATCTATCCGACCTTCTCCCTGCTGGAGGACGAAGGCTTCGTTCGGCCGGTCGGCGACGAGGGCGGCCGCAAGGCCTACGAGATCACTGAGGCCGGCAAGGAAGCGCTCGAGAAGAACAAGATCTCGGTGGACGCGATCTTCGCCCGTCTGGACGAGGCCGCGGCCCAGTCCTCCGGCGCCCGGCCGAAACTGCAGCGCGCCATCCAGAACTTCCACACCGCGCTGGGCCTGCGCCTGCAGCGGGGCGAGATCAGCGAAGAGCAGGTCGACGCCATCGCCGCGGCGATCGACGAGGCGGCGCTGAAGATCGAGCGTGTGTGAGCCTAGCCGGCGCGTGAAATAGGGCGCGAGCTCGTCGTCGAGGCGCACGGTAGCGCCGGGCGACGCGGTGACCGGGTCATAAGTGGCGCCCAGCCCGTCCGGCGCATCGGCGCCGAATTCACCGTCCAGCGGATGGCGGAGAACGCCGCCTCCAACAGCGCCGGGTCGTCGGCGCGGAGCGGCGTGATCTCCAGCATGGCTCAGTCCATCAGCTTTTCGGCCAGGTACACATAGTGCCGGGCCCAGCGGCGAGCGTTCAGCTCGGGGTCGGCGTCGTTGGCGTGGCCGCCATAGGTCTGCTCGTAATAGAGATAGGGCACGCCCATGGCCTCGAGCTTCGCCGCATACTTCCGCGCATGGCCGGGATGGACCCGGTCGTCGTGGGTGTTGGTGGTGATGTAGGCCTCGGGATAGGCCACGCCGGGCTTCAGGTTCTGGTAGCCGGAATATTTGGCGATGAAGGCGGCGTCGGCGGGCGTGTCGGGGTCGCCGTACTCGCCGATCCACGAGGCCCCGGCCGACAGCTTGTGATAGCGCAGCATGTCGACCAGCGGACTCTCGACGACGACAGCGTTCCAGAGTTCCGGGTGCTGGGTCATCGAGACCGTGGTCAGCACCCCGCCGTTCGAGCGGCCATAGATGCCGAGCCGGCGCGGCGAGGTCAGGCCCCGGGCGGTCATGTCCCTGGCGACGGCGGCGAAGTCGTCGAAGGCGAGCTGGCGATGTTCGCGCAACACCGCCTCGTGCCAGGCCGGGCCGAACTCTCCACCGCCGCGGATGTTGGCGATGACGTAGGCGCCGCCGCGTTCCAGCCAGATCTTCCCCATCTCCGGCAGGTAGATCGGCGGTTTGGAGAGCTCGAAGCCGCCATAGCCGTACATGATGGTGGGTGTGGAGCCGTCCAGCTTGGCGGCCTTCGGGCGGACCACGAAATACGGGATCTTGGTCCCGTCGGACGAGATCGCCTGATATTGCTCGACGATGTCCTTGGAGGCGTCGAAGCGCGGCGGCAGGGCCTTGACCTTGGCGGTCAGGCCGGTGGCGCCGTCGGCCAGCCAAAGGCTGGTCGGGTCCAGGAAGCCCTCGGCCGAGATGAAGAGCTGGTCGTCCTGCGATCCGGTCGAGCGGATGGTGAAGGTGGCGTCCTTGGGAAGCGCGAGCCGCTCGCCCACCCACCTGCCGCGGGCCAGGTCGAACACTTCGACGGCGCCCTTCACCTCATCCAGCAGGTTGATCACCACCTTGCCGGCCGTGCCGTCGACCTCCTCGATCGCCTGGCGGTCGGTGGGCTGGAAGACGAGCTCCGGGTTCGATCCGAACTGGC
>CAMFIW010000149.1 GCA_945952355.1 uncultured Phenylobacterium sp.
CACTGCATATCGTCGGCAGCGTCAGATGTGTATAAGAGACAGCCACAAAGCTGCGAGTGGCCGAGCTCCAGCGCTTGCGATAGGCCCTCAGCCGGTCGAGCCCGACCGCGCAGCGCTCGGCGTCGAACCAGGTGATCGGGATCATCTGGCGCGCGGCGTTGACTCGCTCCTCCGGGTCCATCGCCACCCCCACCTCGATGCGCGACAGTCCGAGGCTCGCGAGGGTCTCGAACCGCGACCGGCCCGCGGCGCCAAGCTCCCTCACCATGACGTCGTGCGGCAGATGGTGGGTCCCGTATACGTAGGGCTTGGCGGCGATCGCCTCGCGCACGATGGACTGCAACCCCTCGCCGGAGGTCTCGAAATAGTCGATGGCGCGCACTTCGCGCCCGACCTGCTGGAAGAACCAGATCGCCGTATAGTCGTCGATACCCAGGTCCCAGGCCGTGTGCACCTGCAGCGTGGGATCGTGCGGCACGCCGCAGATCCTTCCCGCCGCCAGGGCGTCGCGCAGGCCGGCCCCATAGTAGGCGCCCGGCGCGGCGGCGTCGAAATCGACGAGGTACTCGGTCGCGAAGCGCGCCTGCCCTTCATCCTCCGACCCGGTCTCGGCGACGAGGTCCGCCCGCTCCTTTGCGAGCTGTTCCGGCGTGAAGACGTCCGTCTCCGTCGCCGGCGACTTCAGGGTGAACCACTCGGGATCGCGCGAACGGCTTTCGAAGGCGCGGGTCGCGTGGTTGCGCCCGCGCGGCGTCCACAGGAACAGCGCCCAGCCATCGTTCTCCGCCAGGATCGGGCGCAGATAGGTCCAGGCGTCCGGCTTGGCGAGCGCCCATTCCGAGAACACCACGCCCACGGGCGAGGCGCCCACCAGCCGGTCGTAGTTGTCGGAGCCGACCACCTGCCATGTGGCGCCATTGCCCATCCGGATGATCATGTCGCCATCGCGCGCGCTTTCGCGCAGGTGCGGCGGGAAGGCCTCGTCGATCCGCCGACGGCCGGTATGCGGATTGACCGCGTCCCAGATCGCCTTCCGCGCCTGGCCGGTCTCCGGGAGCATGTGCCAATAGGTCCCGACCCGCTTGACCATCCGGGTCGCGGCCCAATGCAACGCCACCTCGTCCTTGCCCCACCTTCGGTGCGCGGCGACATCCGCCCGCCGCCCGCCCTCCTGTAGGTAGCGCCACAGTTCCAGCTGGTAGTCGCGGGGTCCCCAGGTCTGCGGCAGATGCCCCCTCAAAACTCAACCACGTCCACATTGAACACCGCGGGGCCCGGCTTGCCGCCCTCGCCCGGCTTGGGGCCGAACGCCCGCGGCGCCAGCCGCGCGGCCTGCCACTGACGGGCCGTGATGCGGAGGCGGTCCACCTGCAGGGTCTCGGGGGTCGCCCCGTCGGCGATCTCGCGCACCTCGTCGAACAGGGTCTGGGCCTGGATCTCGCGCGCCTGGACCATCATGGCGGCGAATTCCGGATGCCGCCCGAGCCACAGACAGACCGTCGACTGCGACGGCATGGCGGGGTCGAGGCACAGGCGGTGCAGCGCCTCGCCCTCCCCGACCCTGCGGCACACCTCGACCGCGGTCTTCAGGCAATAGCGGCCCGCTCGCGCGCCGGTCTGCTCGCCGCCCCCGGCCGCCAGGGCCAGGCCATAGGCCTCCGCGAAGTCCGGCTCGGTCTTCAGCCAATGCTCGATGGTCGAACGCGGCGGCATGGCGCGCCGACGGCAGATCGCCAAGAGGCTCAGCCCCTCCGCGGCGGAGTCGCAGATCGCCTCGGCCAGCGCTTGGGAATAGGGCGCGCGCGGCCCCGCGGCGCGAGCCTCGCGCCGTTGAACTCGGGTCATGGAAACTCCTTCGCGCGCCACGGCGGGCGCGTCAGTTCAGCGGGCGTCGCCGATCGTTCGGCCGCCGGCGGTCAGCGCGCCGTCCCGCTCCAGCCGGACACGGTAGCGGTAGACGCATTTCAGCTTGGTCTCGTTGCGATCCAGATAGAGCGGATGCAGCGGCACGGTCATCACGTCACCCTCGGCGTCCGTCGCGAATTGACCGCCACCCGCGTCCGACAGGTCGCCCAATCGCGTCCACAGGACGCCGATCAGCTTGAAGGGCGCCTTAGTGTCGGGCCGCGCATAGATCGCACCGACAGCGGACCAGCGGCCTTCCGTCGGAAAATTCTCGTAGTCGAAGGTGGAGACAGCCAGCCGTTTGGATGGCCCCATGCTCAACGCCTCGTCCACGGGCGGTCGTTCGATGCCGAGCGTCATGCGCTCCGCTTCGCCGATCGTGGCGGCGGGCGCGAACCGGAACCCGTCCGGCTTGCAATCCGGTGTGGCGAGGTACTCGGCGAGCTTCGCCGCCTGCTGCGAAGCCTCCAACTCGGCCTGCTGCGCGGCGAACACCTTCGCTCTCGCCTTTTCCGGGTCCGAGATGGGATCATATTTGCGCGCGCGCTCGTGCTGGCCGCAGCCGGCCGCGAGCGCAAGGAGCGGCAAGCACGCCGCCGCGACAACAATGTTCCTCACGCGCAACGCCGCCCCCTGGAAACACCCTCGAACAATACAAGAACATCGATCGCCGTCAACGCGCCGGCCGCGTCGCCGCATGGACGTGGTTCTGGTGCATGTTGGTAAGGAACGCCGACGCTACGGCCTGCGGGCCGGGCAAACGATGCAGGAAGGCGGGACCATAGTCCTCATAGATGTCGGGCTGTCGTTGTAGCGCGGCCTGCAAGGCGTTCGAAGCCGAGACCGCGGCAGGGTCGGTGTTGCGGTAACGGGCGCCACCAGCCCCCTGGTAGCCGACGTTCAGACCATTCACCCGATTGATGTCCACGGCCTGACCAAGGTGGTGCGCGCTCCTGGGATTCTTCTCGTGCCCTCCGGTCGTGCTGTTGATGTTCACCGAGCGCAGGCCGGAATCAACCACCGCCGCGGCCACCATGCCCGCCGTGTCGGCGTCCAGCGGGACGCGCGGGCTGGTCCTGGTGCTGTCGTCGTTCACGAAAGTCACGCGCGGCCCACGATCGACCGGCGCGCCCGCCAACATGCTCAGGATCTTGGCCTTCAGAGCTTCGGGCGTCGTCCGCACCCCTAGGTTGGAGGCCGGGTATTCATTGATATAGGCGGTTCGCCCTGCCGGATCGGCGCGGGTGGTCATGAACGGCCGGACGGATGGATCGGTAAGGTCGGCGTAGTAGCTGAAGTTGGGCGGCTCCGTTGGCTCGCGCGGCAGCGTCCCGCGCAGCTGCGGAGGCGACAGACGCAGCGCGCGGCCCAGCGCCGCCTGGTTCGCGGCCAGCAGTTCGTTGACCGCGCCTCGGTCTGGCGCGGCGGACGGGCGTATGGGCATGTTTTTCATCCTCCGGCTTAGTGGGAACGCCGCCGCCCCCGGCCGCCGGCCCCTCGGGGCTCTGGCTCGGGCGCGGGGGCGGCGGCCATCGATGTGCGGCGGCCTCCAGTTCGGCTCGAAGCGCCGCCCGGCGCGGGGGAGGGGGCGTGGGCCGCACCAGGCTTCGGCGCATCCGGCCATGCGGGTTCGTCGCGGCCGGGGAAAGCCGCTTAGCGCGCCATATCGGCGCGTGTCCGCCACAATGCTGGAAAGCCAATCGGCCTCGCGCGCGCCCCTCGCGGGGTCCGATTCACGAGGCCCTGACCGCTCGTTCGTGCGTCAGACGCAGGAACCACCGATGACCAGAGAGTACGAAATTTCCCTGAGAAAGTCAAGAACAAAATAGGAACATGATACGTCCCTGGGAGGCCGGTTGCGGTCGTCGCAAATCGCGACCATCGTCGTCCCGTCGTTGGCTGAGCTATCTCCATGAGGCTCTATCTCCCATCCTTTCGCATGGGCGATCGCTTCGGCCGGCTCATCGAGCAGGCAGGCGCGACGGCCAGGCGATTGTGTTGGACGGGGATTGGGAGGATCTGGCCTAGGCGCGAAGTCGGCTCCGCGGCGTTGCATTCTGCGTCACCGGCATGGCATCAGTCAGGATGATCCAGCGCGACGACAGCTTCACCGACGGGCCGATTCCCATCGGTACGACGGTTCGCTATGACGGCCTCGCCGAAGGCGGTCCCGAGTTCGGTGTGGTCGTGTCGTGCTGGCTGGACCCGGCCGTCGGGCTCCACGACTGCTACGTCGCATTCTTCGGCCGCGAACTTCCTTCGGGAGCACCGACCGAGAAGCCCTACATCCTTCGCTACGCTTCGACGTCCCTCGCGCGGCTCGAGGCGGAGCGCCCAACTCTATCGTGCCCTTGGATCCGAACGGAGTTGGTCGAGCATCTGACGGACTTGGCCGCCGCGGACCCTCGAGAGGCGTGGAGGCGCGACGCGGAGCGCGGCTTGGCCGCCGGCATGGACGCGGGCGTCCACTTCTTCTTCGACGATCACGACCTGGACCGGCGAGACCTGGGCGTCGCGCTCTACGATGAGCGAGAAGTACGGCTCGTTCGGGACTTGAAGGCGGCGTTGAACAACATCGTCAATGCCCTGCCGGACGGTCTCGACGACGAATATGTACGGCATGTCGATTGGCCGCGCGTCACCCGAGCTGCGCGGCTGGCCCTCGCCCGCATTGAGGCGGTCTAGCCCTTCTCACCCGCTCCACGCGGAGGGGAACGGGCTAGCGGGTTTTCACCCCCTACCCCTCCCCCGCCGCCAGCAGGTCCAGCGCCACCTGCAACACGGCCTCCAGGCGCGCTACCTCTCGCTCTGTCGCCACCGCCTCGCGCGGCGTGAGCTCGCGGCCGCATATCAGGTCGCAGGCGGCCACCAGGTCGGGCTGGCCGCCCAGCCGGCGGCGGTAGAAGGCGAGTTTCGCGCGCGCCTGCATCCGCGTTTCGGCCATGGCGAGCACCGCGCGGACCGGCGTCCCCGTCGCCGCGCCGCCTCCCGGCGCGAGGTCCAGAGTGGAGCCGATCGACGCCTCGGCCGCGGCCTTGCGGAACACCGCCCCGTATCGCTCGCCGGCGCCATGCTGGTGGGGGGTGAGCCGGCCCTTCTTGGCCAACCAATCCAGCCCGGTCAGCCGCCTGTAGGTCCCTTCCCGCTCGCCCCGGCGACGGGTTGGCGTCTCGAAGCCGGCGCCCCGGCCCCGAGACAGGCGTACGGTCTCGTCGATCCCCTCCGCCACGTCCCGGGCCTCGGCCCGCAGGCGGGCGCGCCGCTCCACCACCGACAGACGTTCGCGCTCCAGGCGTGCGGCATCGCTCGCGCCGGTCATGGCTGTCTCCTTCATTGGGCAATGCTCGAATCTAGTGTCGCCGAGTGGATTCGAACGGTGGCTCGACCATCGCATCCGCCAGGCGATAAACCGTCTCCACCGCCTCCTCGTCGCCCTCCATCAGAGCGAGCGCCGCGGCCGCGTGCACCATTACAGCCTTCAAGAAATGGCCGGGATCGTCCAAGTCCGCATATCGCAAGGCGAACCCAACCAGATCGCCCGCCAGCTCATCGTCGCCTGACATGGCTAGCCGCCCGGCGGGATCATCGGAAGGCAGACGCAGACCCCGTCGCGCCCAAGGCGCCGCTCCGAGAACGCCCAGAAGCCGCCGGCCGCCATCACGGCCGCGACGTGCTTGTCGTGTCTTGCAAACTTCGGGAGTTGACGGTCGCCCGCGCCCCTCGCCGTCTGGGCGCGAAACACCTTTTCCAGACGCTCGGCATCCGCGTGTTCCAGGCCAAGCCGCAACCGGGCGTCGGCGGGCTGCGTCCCACTTTGACGTAGGACCGCATAATCATACCCATCGACGGGTTGGGGAGAATGACTGTGTTCCATGACACCGACTGTATAGAACATACAGGGAACGGGCAATCGAATTTTGTAGTTTACATACAATTTTTCTACTGTAGGTTTTCCGCATGGACGAACGCTTCCAGCGCCTGCGCCACGCGCGGATGGAGAAGGGTTACGACACCGCGGCCGCCGCGGCGGAGGCATTCGGCTGGAACCGCAACACCTACGCTTCCAACGAGAACGGCAACGCGCCCTTCTCCTATCGCAAGGCCAAGGAGTACGCGGCCGCCTTCGGCGTGCGCCCTGAATGGCTCTATGACGCATCAGGCGCCATGCGCCCGGTCGGCCGGGCCGGGCTGGTGCGCGTGATCGGCCTGGTGGGCGCCAATCCCGAGGGATCGGTCCTGTTTTCCGACGGCCAGGAGCCCGGGGATCTGGCGCCGATTCCCCCCGGCGGAACGGAAGACGCCGTCGCGCTCCAGGTCGCCGGCCACTCCATGCGCGGCCTCGCCGACGACGGCGCCCTGATCTATTTTGAGGACCAACGCACGCCGCCGACACCGGACATGCTGGGTCAGGTCGTGGTCGTCGAGACTGAGTCGGATGAGGTGCTGGTCAAGCGCCTCTTGCGGGGCAGCGAACCTGGACGGTTCGACCTGGAAAGCATCGCGGGCCCGACCCGCCACGATGCGCGTCTGCGCTGGGCGGCCCATATCACCGCGATCGTCCCGCCCCACCAGGCGCGCAAGATCCTCATCCGAGGAGGCTGAACGAAGGCCGGTTTTGCTTGCCTTGGGTTGTGTATTTAATATACACTCTTTGGATGCCGCACGCCCCACACGACGAGTTCACCCGCCATCTGGATGAGATCAGAGCCCAGGATCGCGCTGCGTGCGCACATCGGGCGAGGGAGAACGATCGGCGATCTGGCGCCAGTTGGTCGGGCCTCGCCGCCCCGCCTCTCGCGCCCCTTGCGGACGCCCACCTGCAAGCGGCCGCCCAGGCCCGCCTGTCCGCGGCGCGGACCTGGCGCGACCGGCCGGAAGGGGCCTTCGTCAACGCGATCGCTTCGGCCCAGCGCTGCGCCGAGCGGCTGCACGCCGTCGCCGAACAGGCGCGCGCGGCCGCGTCGCGCGGCCTCGTCGGCGAACAGGACCACCGCCGCTTCTTGGCCCGCGACCTCAGGGGCGAAGCACAAGGGCTCGGCGATAGTCTCCGCGCCGCTCA
>CAMFIW010000150.1 GCA_945952355.1 uncultured Phenylobacterium sp.
CTGCAGACGCTTGCGGACCAGGCCGTCGAGGCTCTCGAAGGCGCTCATCAGCGGCGCCGGGCGCCGCCAGCCCTCGAGGGCCACGGCGCGCTTGGCGGTGTTCTTGGCGAGGTCGCCGCAGCGTTCCAGGTCGGCGGCGGTCTTGAGGGCCGCCACCGCATGACGCAGGTCCTCGGCCACCGGCTGGCGCAGGGCCACCAGGCGCACGGCGGTCTCCTGAAGGCTCACCTCCAGGACGTCGACATTGCGGTCCTGGTCGATGACCCGGCGAGCCAGTTCGGGGTTGTCGGTGACCAGGGCGCGGGTGGCGTCCTCGGTCTCGCTGAGCGCCAGGCGTCCCAGGGTCGCCACCTGGTCCTTCAGGGCGGCGAGGTCGGAATCGAAGGCGCGAAGGGTGTGCTCGACCATGGGATCCTCAACCGAACCGGCCGGTGATGTAGTCGGAGGTCCGGCGGGTGGCCGGACGGGTGAACACGGCGTCGGTCGGGCCGAACTCGACGAGCTCGCCCAGGTACATGAAGCCGGTATAGTCGGAGACCCGCGCCGCCTGGCCCAGGTTGTGGGTCACGATGACGATGGTGTGGTCGGCCTTCAGAGTGGTGACCGTCTCTTCCAGTCGGGCCGAGGAGATCGGGTCCAGCGCGGAGGTCGGCTCGTCCAGCAGCAGGACTTCGGGCTTCACGGCGACGCCGCGGGCCACGCACAGGCGTTGCTGCTGGCCGCCGGAAAGGCCGAGGCCGGGCGAGCGCAGCTTGTCCTTCACCTCGTCCCAGAGGGCCGCGCGAGTCAGGCTCTCCTCGACGCGCACGTCCATGTCGGCCTTCGACAGGTTCTCGTAGAGCCGCACGCCGAAGGCCACATTGTCGTAGATCGACATCGGGAACGGGGTCGGCTTCTGGAACACCATGCCGACCCGGGCGCGCAGGCGGGCCAGGTCCGTTCGCGGGCTCAGCGCGTTCTCGCCGTCGATCAGGATTTCGCCCGTGGCCTTTTGGCCGGGATAGAGGGCGTACATCCGGTTCAGCGTACGCAGCAAGGTCGACTTGCCACAGCCCGAGGGGCCGATCAGCGCCGTCACCTGGTTGCGGGCGAACGGGATCGAGACCGACTTCAGGGCGTGCGATCCGCCGTAGTAGAAGTCGAGGTTCTTGACGTTCACCTTGACGAGCGACGGGTCGATCGTCGCCACGCTCGTCTCGAATTCGTGGGCGGTATTGTTCATGAGCGGTTTTGCTCCCGGGTCACGAAGCGCGCGATGATGGTGACGGTCAGCACGGTGATGGCGATCAGCAGGGCGCCGACCCAGGCCAGGCGCTGCCAGTCGTCATAGGGGCTGAGCGCGTACTGGAAGATCACCACCGGCAGGTTCGCCATCGGCTTGGTGGGGTTGAGTTCGAAGAACTGGTTGTTGAGGGCCGTGAACAGCAGGGGCGCCGTCTCGCCGGTGATGCGGGCGAAGGCCAGAAGCGCTCCCGTCAGGATGCCGCCGCGCGCCGAGCGCCACAGGATTTCCCGGATCACCAGGGCCAGCGGCGCGCCGAGGCCGACGCCCGATTCCCGCAGCAACGAAGGCTGCAGGGCGAGCACGTCCTCGGTGGTTCGCGTGATCACCGGCGCCGCCAGCAGGGCGAGCGCCACCGCGCCGGCGAAGGCCGAGAAGGTGTGGAAGGGCGCGACCAGCATCTCGTAGACGAACAGGCCCACGAGGATCGACGGCGCCGAAAGCAGCACGTCGTTCAGGAAGCGCACCACAGATCCGTACCGCGAATTCTGGCCGTACTCCGCAAGCCAGGTGCCGGCCAGCACGCCGATCACCACGGCCAGGGTCATGCCCATGGTGCACATCATCACCGAGCCGATGATGGCGTTGGCCAGGCCGCCCCTGGAATGCGGGGCCGGCGTGGCCTCGGTGAAGACCGCCAGGTTGAAGCCGCCGGCGCCCTTGCTGACCAGCGTCCACAGGATGGCGGCCAGTGCGATCAGGGCCAGTCCTGTCACCACCACGCAGAAGCCGGTGAAGACGGCGTTGGTCACCCGGCGCCGAAGCATCAAGGTCGAAGAGGCCGCGCTCATGCCCTGTCCCCCTGATGGCCCAGCAGCAGGCGCGCCAGCGCCAGCACCGCGAAGGTGATCACGAACAGCACCAGACCGAGCGCGATCAGCGCGGCCAGGTGGACGTCGCTGGTCGCCTCGGTGAATTCGTTGGCGATGGTCGAGGCGATGGTCGAGCCCGAAGCGAAGGCCGATGTTGGGAAGTCGTGCGAATTCCCGATGATGAAGGTGACCGCCATGGTCTCACCAAGCGCGCGGCCCAGGCCGAGCATCACCGCCCCGATGGCGCCGCGGCGCACATAGGGAAGCGTGACCTTCATCACCACCTCGCTGGTGGTGGAGCCAAGGCCGTAGGCGCTCTCGCGCACCGCCGGCGGCACGGTCATCAGCAGGTCGCGCAGGGTCGCCGCCATGAACGGCAGGATCATGATCGCCAGGATGATCGAGGCGGCCAGGATGCCGGATCCGTTGGGGATCCCCAGGGTCAGGCTCTCCCAGATCGTCCCGGGCGGCGCGGCGGCCATCAGCGGGCGCTGGATCCACTTGGCGAACAGCGGGGCGAAGATGAACAGGCCCCACATGCCGTAGACGATGGAGGGAATGCCGGCGAGCAGTTCGACGGCCGTGCCGATCGGGCGGCGCAGCGGCGCCGGACACAACTCGGTCAGGAAGAAGGCGACGCCCGCGGCGACCGGCAGGGCCATCAGCAGGGCCAGGCCCGAGGTGATCAGCGTGCCGACGATCGGGCCGGCGGCGCCATAGACCTCGGTCACCGGGTTCCAGGTGACGGTCGTGATGAAGCCGAAGCCGAACTTCTTGATGGCGGGCCAGCCGCCGATGAACAGGGCGATCAGCAGGCCGCTGAGAGCGGCTAGAAGGGCTGTGGCGGCCGAGAAGCACAGGCCCTCGAAGAGGGTGCTGAGCAAGGCTCCGCGCGCGGCGGTCCGCCTCGGAGGCGGCGCGTGGGAAATCGATGCGTCTGACATGTTGTCGGTCTCGGTCCAGCCGGTCAGGGCCGCCCCCGCCGGGTTCCGGCGGGGGCGGCTCGAACCTTATTTGACCTGCGACCAGGCCGTCTTGCGGATCAGGTCCTTCACGGCCGCCGGGAGCGGCACGTAGGACAGGGACGAGGCCGCAGCGTCGCCGTTCTTATAGGCCCAGTCGAAGAACTTGAGCACTTCCTTGCCGTTCTTCTGGTCCTTGTGGAGCAGGATGAAGGTGGCGCCCGAGATCGGCCAGGAGGCCGCGCCGGGCTGGTCGATCAGCAGCAGGTAGAAGCCCGGAGCCGATTGCCACTTGGCGCCCGAGGCGGCCGCAGCGAAGGCCGAGGCGGTCGGGGAGACGAACTGGCCGGCCTTGTTCTGCACCTGGGTGTAGATCAGGTTGTTGGTGGCCGCGTAGGCGTATTCCACGTAGCCGATCGAGCCTTCGGTCTGCTTCACGAAGGCGGCGACGCCCTCGTTGCCCTTGCCGCCGAGGCCGACGGGCCAGGCGACCGCGTCGTTCGCGCCGACCTGGGCGGCCCAGCGCGGGGCCTTGCTGGACAGGAAGGTCGTGAAGATGAAGGTGGTGCCCGAGCCGTCCGAGCGGTGGACGACGGTGATCGGCAGGTTCGGAAGCGGCACGCCCGGATTGGTCTTCGCCAGCAGCGGATCGTTCCACTTCTTGATCACGCCGCGATAGATGTCGGCGATCTGGGCGCCGGTCAGCTTGATCTGGCCCGCCTTGATGCCCGGCAGGTTCACCACCGGAACGACGCCGCCGATGACGGTCGGGAACTGCACGAAGTTGTTGGCGGCGAGATCGTCCGGCTTCAGCGGCTTGTCGGTCGCGCCGAAGTCCACGGTGTTGGCCGTGATCTGGCGGATGCCGCCGCCCGAACCGATCGACTGATAGTTCAGGTTGGTGCCGGTGGCGGCCTTATATCCCTCGGCCCACTTGGCGTAGACCGGCGCCGGGAAGGTCGCGCCCGCCCCGGAAATCGCCGCGGCTTGCGCGAACGCTCCGACGCCCGCCAGCAGGGCGGCGCCCAGCGCCACACCCAGTGTCTTCAACATGGCTCTCTCTCCTGGAGATTTGCGAGCGCCCCATCCACGTCGCTCTCGGCCGTGGTCCTTAGCGATCTTGGTTGTCAGTTTGGTGACACGCTCCGCAGGCTGATCGTGAAAACAACTCCGCGGACTGATCTTTCCTTCGCGCGCGGGCGCGTCGACGCGCCCGCGGCGATGGCGTGACCCCGCTGTCATCGGGCTGTCACGCACCTGTCGGCCAACCGTCACGGCTGCGGGATAAATCGCAGGGCCAGGACGCGGGGGCGCTGTCTGGTCTCTCCCCCGGCCCGCTGAATCAACGACAAGGGGATAAGATCCATGAGCCTTTCCACCAGGGCCCTGGCGACTCGTGGCGCGCTCGTCGCGCTGCTGGCGTCGAGCCTGGCCACCGGCGCGCTGGCCGCGCCGAAGGCTTCCGCCGCGGACAAGGACGCCAAGCTGGCGGCCATGCAGCAGCAGCTCGACGCGCTGAACGCCCAGATGGCCCAGCTGAAGGCCGCCGGCGCCCAGGACGCGCGCGTCGACGCCCTGCAGCAGCAGCTCGCCGACTTCGCCGCGCAGCTGGCCGACCTGAAGACCGCCCAGCAGGCCGATGCTTCCGACATCATCACCCTGAAGGCCCCGCCCTCGGGCGGCGCGGTCACCACGACCCTGCCGAACGGCAAGCCGGCCTTCGCCACCGCGGACGGGCGCTTCACCGCCAACGTGCGCGCCATCGTCATGTTCGACGCGGCCAAGTACTTCCAGAAGGACAACCTTCCGGCCGCCGTGACGAACCGCGACCTGAACAGCGGCACCAACTTCCGCCGCGCCCGCTTCGGCATCGACGGCAAGCTATTCAAGGACTTCGACTACACCTTGATCTACGAGTTCGGCGGCTCGGGCGCCGAGGACGCCGGCCACATCCAGGAAGCCTGGGTGCAGTACACCGCTTTGAAGCCCTGGCGGATCCGCCTGGGCGCCTTCGAGCCCAATATCGGCCTCGCCGCCGCGGTCTCGACGAGCCAGATGCCGATCATGGAACGCCCGGCCCCGGCCGAAGTCGCCCGCAATGTCGCCGCCGGCGACTCGCGCAGCGCCATCCAGGTGACCGGCAATGGCGTCTGGGGCGAAGGCGACACCGGAATCGCCGCGCGCTGGCTGGCCTCGGGCGCCTTCACCGGCAATGTGGTCGGCACGATCAACTCGACCGGCAGCGCCGCGGCCCAGCCGTTCGGCGAGCAGACCGCGATCATCGGCCGCTTCGCGGTCGCGCCGTTCTCCTCGACCGACTAGCAGGCCCACTTCGGCGTCAACGGCCAGTACGTGATCTCGCCGAACGACGCCGGCTCCGCGGCAAGCCCGCGCTACGGCGTCCAGCTGCGCGATCGCCCGGAACTGCGCGTCGACGGCACGCGCCTGGTCGACACCGGCGCCATCGACGCCCGCCACGTCTCGGTCTACGGCGCCGAAGCCGGCTTCCAGATGCAGAACTTCCTGCTGGAGGGCGAGTACTTCAAATACAAGATCGATCGCCGCATCACCGGCGCGGCGCGTCCGAGCGATCCGGACTTCAGCGGCTGGTACGCCCAGGGCGTGTGGGTGATCACCGGCGAACAGCGCCTGTACAACCCGACCGAAGGCCGCTTCGACGCGCCGAAGCCGAACTACAACTTCAACCCCTCGGCCGGCACCTACGGCGCCTGGGAAATCGCGGCCCGCTATTCGGACCTCGACCTGAACTACAACGACTGCGGCGCCGGCAAGGCGATCCCGGCCTCCCCGGCCGCCTGCTTCGACGCCGTCCGCGGCGGCGAGCAGAAGATCTCCACCATCGGCGTCAACTGGTACCTCAACCCGTCGATCCGCTTCATGCTCGACTACCAGCATGTCGACATCGACCGCCTGAACGCCGCCGGCGTCCAGGTCGGCCAGAAGTACAACGCCCTGGCGCTGCGGAGCCAGTTCACCTTCTAGGTTTCAGTACCCCTCTCGAGCGTACGGGCCGCCGCGGAGTGATCCGCGGCGGCCTTCGTTTTGGGGCATGGCGCCTAGAGCAGGCGCGAGCGGATCGTCTGGCTCAGCAGGTCGATCAGGGTCACCGCGACGACGATGACGATGGAGATGGCGGCGGTCAGCGAGTAGTTGAAGCTGTTCATGCTGTCGAACAGGATCTGGCCGATGCCGCCGGCGCCGATGAGGCCCAGGACCGTGGCGCTGCGGCTGTTCGATTCGAAGCGATAGAGCGCGTAGGAGGTCCAAAGTGGGGCCACCTGCGGGATCACCCCCCAGATCACCTCCTGCAGCGGTACGGCGCCGGTGGCGCGGACGCCCTCGACCGGGCCCTTGTCGATCGACTCCACCGCCTCCGCGAACAGCTTGGCCAGCACGCCGCCGGTGTTGAGCGCCAGGGCCATGACGCCCGCGAACGGTCCCAGCCCCACGGCCACCAGGAAGGCGGTGCCCAGCACCAGATCCGGCACAGAGCGCACGAGGTCCATCAGCCGGCGCACCGGAAGCTGGATGAAGGGCGGAGCCACGTTGCGCGCGCCCAACAGGCCGAGCGGGATGGCGAAGAGTATGGCCAGCGTGGTGCCCCACAGCGCCATCTGGACGGTGAGCCACATCTTGCCGACAAGCATCGGCCAGTCGGAGAAGTCCGGCTTCAGGAAGCCCGCTCCGAACTGCTGCATGTTGGCCGAGTTCGAGAACAGCAGCGGGAACTTGTGCAGCTCCGCCGGGCCGAAGCTGACGATCAGCAGAATGACAATCCCGCCCCACAGCGTGAGATCGAACGCCCGCTGGCCCACGGAGGGCTGCGGCGGGGCTGGGATGACGGCGTCGGGCGTGGTCATGGG
>CAMFIW010000151.1 GCA_945952355.1 uncultured Phenylobacterium sp.
TTCCAGATCAGCAGACGGATTTCGAGTTCCGGACGCGCCCGCGACAGTTCGATCAGGATGCGCCCCACCTCGTCCGGGTCGTCCCGCGTCTCTTCGCCGTCCGGAAACAGCCGCGAGCGCGGGTCGAAGCTCCAGCCCAACAAGGTGATCGACCGGCGCGCCTTGCGCATGGCTTCGAAGACGGCGGTGAAATAGGCCTCGGTGTCGACGATGAAAGCGGCGCGCCGGGCGCGAGCGACGCGCCAGCAGGTGTCGCCCGGGATCAAGACGCTCATACGCTACCGCCAGGAGCCTTCGGCCCCACACGGCCGACGCTGGAAGAAAGCCCATGGTCAAGGTCGGTTCCAGGGCCGGATCCGGCCCGGGAAGAAAAAAGCGGCGCGCCGGGGGCTTCCGGTCGCGCCGCAGGTGAGCCTCAAGGGCTGCGTAGAGGGGAGCCAGGGGAGGCTCAGCCCTTGTAGGCTTGGCAGGGTCCGTTGAGTTCCTCGCTGCTCTTGCCGGCGCGCTCCGCCCGGCGGGCGTCCTTCTTGCCGCGGGCTTCTTCCTCGGAGCCGCGCTGCACGACGAACAGGTCGCGGCTGCGCGCCTCCGTCTTCAGATAGGCGTCGAGGGCGGAGGTGTCGGCGGCGAGGCCGACGGCCAGGCCGCGACAGCGGCTGGCCTTGAGATAGTCGAGGTCGGTAGCGCGATCAGCGGCGACGGCGGAGCCGGCGGTCAGGACGGCGGCGGCGATCGCGAGGGGGGCGAGGCGCATTGCGTGTTCTCCCGTGAACTGGAACGGCCGGGAAAATGCTCGCGAAATCTCAGGTTTCCAAATGAATATTTGGATATATACTGTATTGTAATGTTGAATAGCTGAGCGAGTGCTAGATGATTACTCGGACGACATAAACAGCTTGTAATGATCCCATTGACCCGCCACATCGCCCGCATGGCCAAGCCCCCTCAGCTCGACAAGGACGGCGTCAACGCGCTGCTGATGAAGGCCTTCCCCCAGGCGCGGCCGGAGGACCTGGCCCTGGCGCACGAGGTCGAACCAGGCCGCGTGCTGGTGATCCGGCCCTATCCGGGCGACGGCGCCCTGCGTCCCGGCGGTGTGATCTCCGGCCCGAACCTGATGTCGATCGCCGACACCGCCGCCTACGCCCTGGTCCTGGCCCACATCGGCGAGCAGCTGATGGCGGTGACGAGCTCACTGACCATGAACTTCCTGCGCGGCGCGGTCCCCGGCGACATCCATGCCGAGGCGACCATGCTGCGCCTGGGACGCCGCATCGCGGTCTGCGACGTGCGGATCTGGACCGAGAGCCCGGAGCGGCTGGCGGCCCAGGCCACGGTGACCTACGCTATCCCGTCATGAGCGCCCTGCCCGACCGTCCGCCTCCGCCCATCAAGACGCCTTGCGTCAAGGTCTGCGTGGTCGACGGCGAGAGCGGTCTGTGTATGGGCTGCTATCGCAAGCTCAACGAAGTGGCCGGCTGGGCGCGGATGACCGACACTGAGCGCGACGGGATCCTGGCCGAGCTGCCGGGGCGCCGCACCCTCATCCGCCCCGAAAAGCTGGCGATGTTCCGATAGGCGATGAGCCGCTTCTGGAGCCCGCTGACCCACGGCCTGAAGCCGTATGTGCCGGGCGAACAGCCGCGCCTGCCCGACCTGGTGAAACTCAACACCAACGAGAGCCCGATGGGCCCCTCGCCCCGCGCGCTGGAGGCGATCCGCGCCGAGACTAACGAGAGCCTGCGGCTCTATCCCGATCCGCAGTCGACCGTCCTTCGACAGGCCCTCGCCGCCTATCACGGCGTCGCGGTCGAGCAGGTTTTCGTCGGCAACGGCTCCGACGAGGTGCTGGCTCACGCCTTCGCGGCCCTCCTGAACCAAGACGGCCCCCTGCTGTTCCCGGACGTCACCTACAGCTTCTACCCGGTGTACTGCCGCCTGTTCGGCATCGCCTTCGAGACCGTGCCGCTTGACGAGGGCCTTCGTGTGCGGATCGCCGACTACCGTCGCCCCTGTGGCGCGGTCATCGTGGCCAATCCCAACGCCCCGACGGGCGTCGCGCTCGGCCGCGCCGAGATCGCGGCCCTGGCCGCCGAGCACGTCGAAACGCCGGTTGTGATCGACGAAGCCTATGTGGACTTCGGCGCCGAGACCGCCATTCCCCTGATCGGCGATCACCCCAACCTGCTGGTCGTCCGCACCTTTTCCAAGTCCCGCGCGCTCGCAGGCCTGCGCGTCGGCTACGCTATCGGCGATGCGGCCCTCATCGAGGGCCTGACCCGAGTGAAGGACAGCTTCAACTCCTATCCCCTCGGCCGCACGGCCCAGGCCGGCGCCGTCGCCTCGATCACCGACGAGGCCCACTTCCAGGCCGGGCTCGCCGCGATCGCCGGCTGGCGCGCGCGACTGTCGGATGGCTTGGCCGCACACGGCTTCGAGGCGCCGCGCTCATCCGCCAATTTCGTGTTCGCGCGCCATCCCGGCCACGACGCCGCTGGCCTGGCGGCAGCGGTGCGGGAGCGCGGCGTGCTGGTCCGCCACTTCGCCGCCCCACGCGTCGACCAGCACCTGCGCATCACCGTGGGCGACGCCGCCCAGATCGACCGCCTCTTCGCCGCCCTGGACGAGATCCTGGGGGCCTGAGTCCCCGATTCACCGGTTGCAAACCTCGCCCGCCCTAGTCTTGCCCGCTCAACAGGGCCGAGAACGGCCCGCAAGCGCCGAACGGCGGGGTGTCGAAATGCTCAGACTGGCCGTCCTGGCCCTGGTCGGCGCGGTGTCCGCGGTAGGCGCGGCCCAGGCCGTGGCCACGCTCGGGAACGCGGGCCACGCCGCCGCGCTCTCGGCTCCGCAGACCGCCGCGGCCTCCACAGCGCCCGCCGCGGGCGACGCCGCCTCGATCGCCAAGGCCAAGGATGGACATTATTGGGCCGAGGCCGACGTCAACGGCTCGCGCGTGCGCTTTCTCGTCGACACCGGCGCCAGCGCGGTCGCCCTGACCCCGGCCGACGCCGAGCGTCTGGGCTTCCAGCCCTCGCGCCTCAACTACGCCTACAAGGTGATGACCGCCTCCGGCGAGGCCAAGGCCGCCGCCGTGAAGCTCTCCTCCATCTCGGTGGCCGGGACCCGGGTCGCCAATGTCGATGCCCTGGTGCTCGACAAGGGCCTCGATACCTCTCTGCTGGGCATGACCTATCTAGGCCGCCTCTCCAGCTTCGAGGCGACCCGCAGCGCGCTCATCCTGCGCCCGTGACACCGCGGCCAGGGCCGCGTCGATCACTTCGAGCCCAGCCCCGGTCTTCACGCCCTCGACCGTGAGGATGCGCCGCCAGGTCCGCGCGCCCGGCACGCCGTGGAACAGGCCCAGCATATGCCGGGTCATGGCCGCGAGATGCACGCCGCGCTCCAGTTGGCGCGCCACATAGGGCCGATAGAGCTCGACCGCGGCGAACGGGTCGACGTCCTCGCCCGCCCCGAACAGCCTCCGGTCGACTTCGCCGAGGATCGAAGGGGTGTGATAGGCCGCCCGGCCCAGCATCACCCCGTCCATGCCCTGGGCCAGGTGGTCCTCCGCCGCGTCGAGTGAGGGCACGCCGCCATTGATCGCGATGGTCAGCCCCGGCCGCTCGGCCTTCAGCCGCCAGACCAGCGGATAGTCCAGCGGCGGGATGTCCCGGTTCTCCTTCGGCGACAGACCCTTCAGCCAGGCCTTGCGGGCGTGGACGATGAAGGTCTTCACCCCCGCGGCGGCGCAGAGGTCCACCAGCCGGAACAGCGCCTCCTCCGGGTCCTGGTCGTCCACCCCGATGCGGCACTTCACCGTCGCGGGCACGCTGACCGCCGCGCCGATCGCCGCCATGCATTCGGCCACCAGCTCCGGCTCGCGCATCAGGCAAGCCCCGAAGCGTCCCGACTGCACCCGGTCCGACGGGCATCCGACGTTCAGATTGATCTCGTCATAGCCGAGGTCGGCGCCGATCCGAGCGGCCGCCGCCAGGTCCGCCGGCTCCGACCCGCCCAGCTGCAGCGCCACCGGATGCTCCATGGCGTCATAGCCCAGCAGCCGCTCGCGATCGCCGTGCAGCACCGCCCCGGTCGTCACCATCTCCGTATAGAGCAGCGCCCGCGACGACAGCGTCCGATGCAGCGCCCGGCAATGCCGATCCGTCCAGTCCATCATCGGAGCGACGGACAGGCGGCCCGCGGGGAGCTGGGGATCTGGGAGATCGGTGGGCGGGATCATGCCGGAGGCGGGCGTGGCGGATGAGGGCGCGGCTTCATGCGCCAGCACTCTATCATGCGCAATGGCCCACCGCCGAAACCTGGCGAAGGTGGCGCTCTGCGCAGGAACGGGCCAAGCTGCCGGCGCCCGCGGCAACGCGGGGCCAACAAGCGATCTGGGGAGATATTCGTCATGACGGACCTGGTCCTGCGCGAGCAACGCGGTGCGGCGGCGCACCTGATCCTGAACCGTCCCGACAAGCTGAACTCCCTGAATGTCGAGGTGTTCAAGGCGCTCGACGATCATGTCCGGGCGATCGCCGCCGATCCGTCCGGCGTCGCCACCGTGGTGCTGCGCGGGGCCGGCCGCTGCTTCTCGGCCGGCCATGACTTGGGCGACATCGCCGCCGGCGAGAAGCTCCCGGAGCCCAACTTCCAGGGCAAGGTGATCGAGCGCCTGGCCAACCTGCCGTTGCCGGTGATCAGCGCGGTGCATGGTCACTGCTATACCGGCGCCCTCGAACTCGCCCTGGCCGGCGACCTGATCCTGGCCGCCGAGAGCGCCAAGTTCGCAGACACCCACGCCAAGTGGGCGCTCACCCCCGTCTGGGGCCTCAGCCAGCGCCTGCCCCGCCGGATCGGCACGACCAAGGCCCGCGAGATGATGTTCACCTGCCGCGCCTATTCGGGGCGCGAGGCGGAAGCCATGAACCTCGCCAACGCCTGCTTCCTGGATGACGCCTTCGAGGCCGGGATCGACGCCTGGGTCGCCGAGATCGCCGCCAATTCCAGCTTCAGCCACGCGGCCAACAAGCGCCTGCTGGACATGACCGACGGCCTCACCCTGCCCTATGGCCTCGCGCACGAGATCCACCGCGGCGAAGGCCGGGGCCCGGACATGCAGGAGCGCATCGCCGCCTTCGCCGCCCGCAAGAAGGCCTGACGCCAGCGTCGCGGCGACCCGCAAGGACTGGATTCTGGACCATGACACCGGTAGCAATTCGCGCCTGCCTTCGAGGATCGCGCCCGTCATGACCGAGCTTGCCCTGCATCCCGACCGGCTGTTCCCCGCCGATCCGGACACTCGCGCCGTCGCCCGCCGTCTCCATGCCGAGGTCGCCGGCCTGCCGATCGTCAGCCCGCACGGCCACACCGATCCGGCCTGGTTCGCGACCAATGCGCCCTTCGCCAATCCGGCCGAGCTCTTGATCACGCCGGACCACTACGTCTTCCGCATGCTCTACAGCCAGGGCGTCGCGCTGGAGGAGCTGGGCGTGCCCCGCGCCGACGGCGGCGCGGTCGAGATCGACCCCCGCAGGATCTGGCGGCGGTTCGCGGAGAACTACCACCTGTTTCGCGGCACGCCCTCCCGCATCTGGCACGACTGGGTCTATGCGGAGGTCTTCGGCCTGAAAGTCCGCCTGAGCGCCGAGACCGCCGACCTCTATTACGACACCATGGACGCGGCCCTGAAGACCGAGGCCTTCCGTCCGCGCGCCCTGTTCGACCGGTTCGGCATCGAGCTGCTGGCCACCACCGAGAGCCCCACCGACGACCTCGCCCATCACAAGGCGATCCGAGACAGTGGCTGGAAGGGCCGCGTGGTCACCGCCTATCGGCCCGACCCGGTGATCGACGCCGAGCACGAGGCCTTCCCCGAGGCGATGAAACGCTTCGCCGAGCTGACCGGCGAGGACGTCACGACCTGGAAAGGCTATCTGGCGGCGCACCGCAAGCGCCGCGCGGTGTTCGCGCAGGCGGGCGCCACCTCCACCGATCACGGCCATCCGACCGCCCGGACCGCCGACCTCGCGCCCGGCGAGGCCGAGGCCCTCTTCAACGTCATCGTCTCCAGCAGGGCGAGCCCCGAGCAGGCCGAACTGTTCCGCGCCCAGATGCTCACCGAGATGGCCGCCATGAGCCTGGACGACGGCCTGGTGATGCAGATCCACCCCGGCTCGTTCCGCAACCACAACGCCCGGGTCTTCGCCCGCTTCGGCCGCGACAAGGGCGCCGACATCCCCACCCGCACCGACTATGTGCGCGACCTGAAGCCGCTGCTCGACCGCTTCGGCGCCGAGCCCTCCTTGACAATCGTCGTCTTCACCCTCGACGAGACCGCCTACGCCCGCGAGCTCGCCCCCCTGGCCGGCCACTATCCGGCCCTGCGGCTGGGGCCCGCCTGGTGGTTCCACGACAGCCCCGAGGGCATGCGCCGGTTCCGCGAGCAGACCACCGAGACGGCCGGCTTCTACAACACCGTCGGCTTCAACGACGACACCCGCGCCTTCCTGTCGATCCCGGCCCGCCACGACGTCGCCCGTCGGATCGATTGCGGCTTCCTCGCCCGCCTGGTGGTCGAGCACCGCCTGCAGGAGGACGAGGCCCACGAGATCGCCCGCGCCCTGGCCTACGACCTCGTCAAGCAGGCCTACCGTCTTTGACCCCGCGCCTGTCGCCGCAGGCCATGGCGATCCTCCCAGACGAGGTCGAGCGGCCGGGCTATGATCGCGCGGGCGTCGCCGCCGGCGTCGTCCATCTGGGCGTCGGCGCCTTTCACCGCGCGCACCAAGCGGTGGTGTTCGACGACCTGATCCGGCGGGGCGACCGGCGCTGGGCGCTCCGCGTGGCCTCGCTGCGATCGCCGGACGTCCGCGATCGTCTCGCGGCGCAGGATGGTCTCTATACCCTGGTCGTCCGCGACGGCGCCGCCGAGCG
>CAMFIW010000152.1 GCA_945952355.1 uncultured Phenylobacterium sp.
GTTGCGACGACCGAGCAGATCATGGCGTGCCACCTGATGACCGGCCAGGCGGACTACATGTTGCGAGTGGTGGCGGCCGATGTCGACGACCTGGAACGCATCCACGCGACCCGCCTGTCCAAACTGCCGGGCGTGGCGCGGATCAATTCCTCCATCGCCCTGCGCACCGTCGTGCGTCGGACCGGACTGCCGATACGCTAGGGTTCCAAGTCCTCCCCCGTCGCGGGAGGCGGATCGCGGCGAAGCCACGAGACGGAGAGGGCCTGCGGGCAGGGCGGAGTGGGCTTCAGCCCCCTCCACCGCTTCGCGGTCCCCCCCCCCCCAACGGGGGGGACCCAACCCGTTTGACCCCTATCAAGGCGAAATCGCCGCACCCATGGCGAAGTCGCCTCGACGTCATCCATTCTAAATGATAATCACTCGCAATAGGGGCGCGTCTTGGTACTCGCGCGAGGAAACGGAATGAACGACCTGTCCATGGACCGCGCGGCTCTGCTGGACGCCGGCCCCGCCGAGGCGGTGGTGGTGCGGCTCAGCCAGGCCGAGCTCGGCGCCAAGGGGGTGATCGTCGAGGTGCGCGCCGAGGTGGGCGAGGTCGACCACGGGGTCGACGCCGCCGAGCTGCAGCGCCGCCTGCTGGAATTCGGATTCGTCGAGGGCGCGCGCGTCGAGGTGATCCACGAGGGCGCCATCGGCCACGACCCGATCGCCGTGCGCCTGGACGACATGCGCGTCGCGCTCCGCCGCCGCGACGCCGGCGAAGTCCTGGTGCTGCTGGACCGGTCGCCGGACCGTCCATGAGCGAGGCCGCGCTGGGTCCGTCGCGCATCGCGCTGGTGGGCAATCCCAATTCGGGCAAGACCGCCCTGTTCAACGCCCTGACCGGCGCCCGCCAGAAGGTGGCGAACTATGCCGGCGTTACGGTCGAGCGGAAGGAAGGCGTGGTCACCGCCGCCTCCGGGCGGGTGATCCACGTGCTCGACCTGCCGGGCACCTATTCCCTGCGTGCGCGCAGCCCAGACGAGGCGGTGACGCGCGACGCCGTGCTGGGCCGCCTGCAGGGCGAAGTTCCACCGGACGTGATCGTCTGCGTGGCCGACGCCACCAACCTGCGCCTGGTCCTGCGGCTGATCCTGGAGTTGAAGGCCGTCGGCCGCCCGCTGGTGCTTGCGCTCAACATGTACGACATCGCCCAGCGCCAGGGCCTGAGGATCGACCTCGAAGGGCTGAGCCGCGAGATCGGCGCGCCGGTGGTGACCACCGTGGCCACGCGCAAGCGCGGAATCGACGACCTGGTCGCCCAGGTGGAGACCAAGCTGGCCGCCGCGGAGTCCGTTGGAGAGAGCGCCTGGCGCGAGTTGGACGCCAGCCAGATCCGCGACGCTCACCGTGGGGCCGAGCGGGTCGTGGGCGCCGATGTGCGGCGGGCCGGGCGGCCTGGCGCCCTGACCGGCAAGGTCGACGGCGTTCTGCTTCATCCTGTGGGCGGGCTCGCGATCCTGCTCGGACTGCTGTTCGTGATGTTCCAGGCGGTGTTCACCTGGGCCCAGCCGGTGATGGACCTGATCGACGCCGGCTTCGGTGGGCTGGGCGGACTCGTCGGCCACTACCTGCCAGACGGCCTGCTGCGCGGCCTGCTGGTCGACGGGGTGATCGCGGGTGTCGGCAGCGTGCTGGTCTTCCTGCCACAGATTCTGATCCTGTTCCTGTTCATCATCATGCTGGAGGACTCCGGCTACATGGCCCGGGCGGCCTTCTTGATGGACAAGATCATGGGGGGCGCGGGCCTGCACGGTCGGGCCTTCATCCCTCTGCTTTCCAGCTTCGCCTGCGCAATCCCAGGAATCATGTCGACCCGGGTGATCGATTCCAAGCGCGACCGCCTGACTACAATCCTGGTGGCGCCTCTGATGACCTGTTCGGCGCGGATTCCCGTCTACACCCTGATCATCGGGGCGGTGATTCCGAACAAGACCCTGCTCGGCTTCGCGAGCCTGCAGGGCTTGGTGATGTTCGGACTCTATGCGGCGGGCATTCTCTCGGCCCTGGCGGCCTCGTTCGTCATGCGGCGCTTCTTCTGGCGGGGCATGAGCGAGCCGTTCATGATGGAGCTGCCGACCTACAAGGCGCCCGATCCGGCCAACGTGATCCGCAACCTGCTGCTCCGGGCCCAGATCTTCATCAGCCGCGCGGGCCGCATCATCCTGCCGCTGATGGTGGTGGTGTGGTTTGTCTCGAACTTCCCGGCCGCCCCGGCGGGCGCGACAGCGCCGGCCATCGACTTCAGCCTGGCGGGCCTGATCGGACACGCCCTGCAGCCGATCTTCGCGCCGATCGGCTTCAACTGGCAGATGACCATCGCGCTGATCCCGGGCCTGGCGGCGCGTGAGGTGGCGGTGGCGGCCCTCGGCACGGTCTACGCCGTCGGCGGCGCGGACTCGTCACCCACAGCGCTCGCGGCGACCCTGCACCACCAGTGGAGCCTCGCGTCGGGCGTCGCCTTCCTCGCCTGGTACGTGTTCGCCCCCCAGTGCATGGCCACGCTCGGCGTGGTGAAGCGCGAGACGAACAGCTGGAAATGGCCCGTGGTGATGTTCGCCTACATGGTGGCGCTGGCCTATGCGGCCGCCCTCATCGTCTACCAAGTCGCGCTCGCCCTGGGCTGGGGTTAACACCGGTCTGCGACCTTAACGGGCCGTTCAGCGCGGACAGCTTAGCCTTCCGGTCCGGGAGGGCTCCAGAATGGACCAAGACCAGACCCCTGCGCGCCGAAAGCGGCTGAGCAAGCCGGCCCGCGAGCGCATGGTCGACCGCATCCGCGAGATCCTGATGCACTTCGGCGGCGAAGCCCATCGCCGGGAGGTGATCGCCCACATGGCCAAGGAGAAGGGCGCGGACAGCCGCCATATCCCCGAGGACCTCGAGGCCACGGTGATCCACTGCTTCGAGGAAGCCTGGCGCGACGAGAACCGGCGCGAGGCCCACGGCCTCATCCTGCGCTTCGGCGAGGGCTCGCACCGCTGGGGCGTCCGGATGCCGGAGTTGGCGCACTAAGCGGGATCGGGAAGTGTGGGAGCCGGTTGTCCACCCAGATCCCGCGCAATCCGAGAAGGCCCCTAGGGAACCGTGGGCGCCTCTTCGCCCGCCAGGGCGACCGCCGCGGACTGCAGACGGTTGAGCAGCCGTTTCAGCAGGGCGACCTCGCTGGGCGCCAGGCCCGCGATCAGCGCCGCCTCATAGGCCAGCGCCAGGGGTGCGATTTCCGAATAGAGCCGCGAGCCTTCCGCCGACAAGGCCAGCACGTGCGAGCGGCCGTCGGCGTGATGGTCGGTGCGCGCCACCAGCCGGCGTTTGGCTAGGCCCTGGGCGGCACGGCTGACCGTGACCTTGTCCATGCCGGTGCGCGTCACGATCGCCACCTGTGTCAGGCCGCCATCTTCGGCCAGCACGCAGATCAGCCGCCACTGCGGTATGGTCAGGCCGAAACGGTCCTCGTAGGCACGGGCGATCAGGCCCGAGACGGCGTTCGACGCCACCGACAGCCGATAGGGCAGATAGGCGTCCAGCTTCAGGGTCGACGGCGGGTGCGTGATTTCCGGAAGCTGGGACGGTCCGCTCACGGGGCTTGGATCTCCTGTTCGATGGCGCCGAAGATCGAGTGCCGACGCGCGTCGCGCATTTCAATCCTGACACGATCGCCGACCTTCAGGAACGGCGTCCTGGGCGCCCCGTGGGCGAGCGTTTCGACCGTGCGCAACTCGGCGAGGCAGGAATAGCCGACGCCGCCCTCGGCGACCGATTTCCCTGGACCGCCGTCCGGGCCTCGATTCGAGACCGTGCCGGAGCCGACGATCGTGCCAGCGCAAAGCGACCGCGTCTTGGCCGCATGGGCGACCAGGGTCCCGAAGTCGAAGGTCATATCGACCTCGCACCGAGCCTCGCCCAGCGGCCTGCCGTTGAGCTCAACCTCCATCGCGCCGGCCAGCTTGCCGTCCTGCCAGGCGGCGCCCAGCGCGTCCGGTGTCACCGCCACGGGCGAGAAGGCCGAAGCCGGCTTGGACTGGAAGAAGCCGAAGTTCTTGGCGAGCTCGGCAGGAATCAGGTTGCGCAGCGAGACGTCGTTGGCCAACAGGACCAGGCGGATGGCGGCCAACGCCTCCTCCCGGCTCGCGCCCTGGCGCACGTCGCCGACGATCACCGCCACCTCGCCCTCGAGGTCGCAGCCCCAGGCCTCGTCGGCCAGCGGGATCGGGTCGCGCGGACCAAGGAACCCGTCGGAGCCGCCCTGGTACATGAGCGGGTCGGTCCAGAAGCTATCCGGCATCTCGGCGCCGCGGGCTTTCCGCACCAGCTCGACGTGGTTCACGTAGGCCGAGCCGTCGGCCCATTGATAGGCGCGCGGCAAGGGGCTCGCCACGTCGTGCTCGTGGAACCGTACGCGCGGAATGGAACCGTGCTCCAGGCTCTCGGCCAGGCCCCACAGGTGCGGCGCGCAGCGGTCCCAGTCGTCGAGCGCCTCCTGCAGCGTGGACGCGATCGGCGCGGCCTCCACGCACCAGGCGAGATCGTTGGACACCACCACCAGACGGCCGTCGCGACCCCACTTGAGCGATGCGAGCTTCATGCGTTCCCTTCCCTGTGGCTCAGCGGCCGGCGCGCGTCAGCACGCGGGTCAGCTTGACGCCGTTCTCATAGGCTTCCGGCTGGTAGACCGTGACCTCGACACAGATGTCCTGGCCGACGTCGTCCTTCCAGAGATAGTTGCGCTCGAACTGGGCCGAACGGCCCGCGGGCGTGAAGCCCTCATAGGTGTCGCCCCAGGGCGTGACCTTGGAAAGCTCGCGCCAACCGAGGTCGCAGGCGCGCTCCAGCTCTTCCTCGGCGGCTTCGCGCAGATCGCCTTGGCGGTCGACGCTGACCATCAGGCCGGTGTCTTCCAGCTATCGACATAGGCCGCATTCTCGACCGTGGCGGCGGCCTCGCCGACCTCCAGCGGGTCGCGGGTGTCGATCATCACCGCATATTCGTCGGTGGCGGCCTTGGGCTGGACCAGCATGTTCTTCAGCGCCTTCGGATGCGGGCCGTGTGTGAAGCCCGAAGGATGGAAGGTCATCATGCCGGCGTCGATGTTGTCACGGCTGAAGAAGGCGCCAGCGTGGTAAAACAGCACTTCGTCGAAGTCGTCGTTGTTGTGGAAGAACGGCACCTTCAGCGCGCCGGGGTCGGTCTCGAAGGGTCTTGGCGCGAAGGTGCAGACCACGAAGCGGTCCGAGACGAAGGTCGTGTGGACGCTGGGCGGCAGGTGGTAGCGGTGGCTGGCCACCGGACGCAGGTCCTTCACGTTGAGCCTCACCGGCGCGAGGTCGCCGTGCCAGCCCACGGCGTCCAGCGGATTGTAGGGATAGGTCGCCGTCGAGACCTGGCCGCGCTTCTTGATCTGGACCGGGAACTCCCCCTCCTCCGCCTGGTGGGCGCGGAACGCCTCGTCCATCTGCGGCGTGTCCAGCATGGCCGGATCGTAGAGCGCGTGGCCGCCCAGGAGGCCCTTGTCGGGCGAGGAGAAGTGGGTGTTGGTCGCCTGGATCATCAGGACTGCGGTCGGCTCGGATGGCGCCAGCCGCCACATGGTGCCGCGAGGCAGGTAGAGATAGTCGCCGGCTCCATAGGCGATATGGCCGTAGTCGCAGAACAGGTCGCCGCCGCCCTGGTGGACGAACAGCAGCTGGTCACCATCGGCGTTGCGGGCGAGGGCTGGCATGGGCGCCGCCAGTTTCCAGAAGCGCACCTCGACGGCGGCGTTGTGCAGCACGACCGGCGCGTTCCACGGCGAGGGCTGGGCCTCGTTGAGGCGCGCCAGGTCGAAGGCGCGGGGGCGCAGCGGCCCCTCGAACTTCACCCAGCCGGTCGGCGGCCGCTTGTGGTGCAGGAAGGCGGCGGGCCCGAAGAAACCTTCCTTGGAGATCTCGCGCTCATAGGTGCCTTCCGGCATGTCGGCATGGGCCTGGCGCGAATGCGAGCCCTGGGCCGCGCGGACCGGGATCCAGTTGCGGGAGGAAGCCATCACGGATCGTCCTTGTAGATGCCGGTGATGACCGCCCCGCCCTCCTGGGCCTTGGCGCGGTACATGCCCGACGTGTTGAAGCTCCAGGCGAGGTCGCCGTCCGGCCCGGCGCAGATCACCCCGCCGTCGCCGCCAAGCGCGGTGAGCCTAGCCTGGATCACCTCGTCGGCCGCCGCTTGCAGCGACAGGCCCTTGTGGCGGATCAGGGCGCCGATCTCATGGGCCACGCCCAGGCGGATGAAATACTCGCCCGCGCCCGTCGCGGAGACCGCGCAGGCGCCGTTCTGCGCATAGGTGCCGGCGCCGATGATCGGCGAATCGCCGACCCGGCCCCAGCGCTTGCCGGTGACGCCGCCGGTCGATGTGCCTGCCGCCAGGTTTCCGGCGCGGTCGAGCGCGACGACGCCGACGGTGCCGCGCTTGCCCTCGTCATGGGCCAGTTCCGCCTTGGCCACCGTCCGTTCGCCCGCCCCGGCCGGCGGGGCCGGAACCGGCAGCCCCTCGGCGGCCAGCAGGCGCTCCAGGCTGCGCCACCGCGCCTCGGCGAAGAAATAGCTGGGCTCGACCTGCTCCAGGCCCTGGGAGTCGCCGAAGGCCTCGGCCGGCTCGCCGATCAGCATGACGTGGGGCGACGCCTCCATGACCGCGCGGGCCAGCGAGATCGGATGGCGGGTGTGGGTGATCCCGGCCACGGCGCCGGCGTCCAGCGTCGCGCCATCCATGATCGAGGCGTCGAGTTCGTTGCGGCCCTCCAGGGTGAAGGCCGCCCCGCGCCCGGCGTTGAACAGCGGATCGTCCTCCAGGACCTTGATCGCGGCCTCTACGGCGTCGAGCGCCGCGCCACCGCGATCAAGCACGGCGGCGCCG
>CAMFIW010000153.1 GCA_945952355.1 uncultured Phenylobacterium sp.
GGGCAAGACCGTTTTGTTGCTGGCCCTGCTCAAGGAACTGGGGATCGCCGCCGAGCCGGCCCTGGTCTCGGTGGGCCTGGGTGACGGGCTCGACGAGCGCCTGCCGGGCCTGGCCGTGTTCAACCACGTGCTGGTCCGTGCGACCATCGGCGGACAGGTCTACTGGCTGGACGGCACCCGCACGGGCGACGTGGCGGGCCTGGCCTCGCTGGCGCCGCCGCCCTGGCGCTTCGCCCTGCCGGTCCGGGCCGCCGGCGCGAAGCTGGAGCCGATCGCCACCGTCGCGGCGACCGAGCCGCTCAGCGAGACCTATGTGCGCCTCGACGCGTCCAAGGGCATGGACGCCCCGGCGCCGGCGCGCATCGAGATGCGCATGCACGGCGACGTCGCCTCGGGCTTCCGCCAGAGCGCCGCGGCCCTGCCGCGCGCCGATCTTGAGCGCGCCCTGCGCCAGGGCGTGACGAGGTCCTACGGCTGGCTGACGGTGGACAAGGTCGAACTGGCCGACGACGTGGCCCACGACGCCTTCACCGTGATCATGACCGGCCAGGCCGATATCGACTGGCGAAGGAACGTTGACCTGGGCATGCGCGAGTTCAAGCTGCCGACCGGCGGCTCGCAGGCGGCCCCTTTCGCGACCCGAGACCCAGGTCCGGACCGCGACGCGCCCTATGCTGTGACCTTCCCCTATTTCGTGCGCTCGATCACCGAGGTCGTGCTACCGAACGGCGGCGCCGGCTTCCAGGCGCGGGGCCCCAACGACGCCCAGACGGTCGGGGGCTACGAGCTGAAGCGCACGGCGGGAATCGAGGGCGGCGTGGCGCGATTCACCAGCCAGGGCCGAGCCGTGTCGCGCGAGGTCAGCGCCGCCGAAGCCGAGGCCGCCAACCGCGCCATGCGCCGAATGGCGGCCGATGAGAGCCTGGTGCGGGCGCCATCCTGAACCCAGTCTGCGCCTAGCGCCTGGGCGCTCGAATAACAGACTATCGAGTTTACCCTTTTGGCGGGTTGAACATCGTCGGGGACTCGACCATGTTCCGCCAGCCGAAGGACTGGATGTGGGCATGATCAAGTCGGAACTCATCGCAAAACTCGCCGAAGAGAATCCGCACCTGACCCAACGCGATATCGAGCGCGTCGTGGGCGTGATCCTTGAGCGCATGATTCAAGCTCTCGAACAGGGCGGTCGCGTCGAACTGCGCGGCTTCGGGGCCCTTTCGGTGCGATCGCGCGACGCTCGGGCCGGCCGCAACCCCCGCACCGGCGAGGCCGTCGAGGTCCGCGCCAAGCACGTGCCCTTCTTCAAGAGCGGCAAGGAGCTGCGCGAGCGGCTCAACGCCGACGAGTAGCGCGGTCGGTTGACGCCGAGATAACCCTGTGTCGATCCTCGGGTCTTGAGACCTGGGAGGTAGCATGGGTGTGTTCAGCGAATTCCGCGAGTTCATCGCGCGCGGCAATGTGGTCGATCTGGCCGTCGGCGTGATCGTCGGGGCCGCATTCAACGATATCGTCAAGAGCCTGGTGGACCAGGTCATCATGCCGCCGATCGGGCTCATGCTGAACGGCGTCGATTTCTCGCAGATGAAGATCGTGCTGAAGGCGGCCGACGCGGCGACCAAGACCGCCGAGGTCGCGATCCAGTACGGCGCCTTCTTCAACAGCGTGATCAAGTTCGTGATCGTCGCCTGGGTGGTGTTCCTTCTGGTCAAGGGCGTGAACACCCTGCGTCGTCAGCAGGAAGAGGCCCCGGCCCCCGCCGCGCCGCCGGCGCCCACGCCGGACCAGGCCCTGCTGACCGAGATCCGCGACCTGCTGAAGGCCCGCGGCTAGGTCGTCCTGGTTCGGAGCGTGACGGGCGCCGAAACCGCCGACACTTTCGGCCGTCACGCTCCGGCCCTTGCGAAAGAGGGCATGGGCGCCCTAATCCCCGCCCATGCCCATCACCGCAAAGATCTGCGGACTGTCGACGCCCGAGACCGTGCGAGCGGCCCTCGACGGCGGGGCGAGCCATATCGGCTTCATGCTCTTCGCCAAGAGCCCGCGCAACGTCGCGCCCGAGGAGGCGGAGCGCCTGGCCGCGCCGGCGCGCGTCCGCAACGTCAAGATCTGCGCGGTGACCGTCGATCCGGACGACGCCTTCGTTGACAGCCTGGCGGCTACGCTCAAGCCAGACTTCATTCAGCTCCACGGCAAGGAAAGCCCGTCCCGCGCGCGTCAGATCCGCGAGCGCAGCGGCGTGGGCGTCATCAAGGCGCTATCCGTCTCTGACGCTTCCGACCTCGCCGCCGCGGCCGCCTACGAGCCGGTGGTCGACCATCTGATGTTCGACGCCAAGGCGCCCAAGGGCATGGACCGGCCCGGCGGGACCGGGGCGAGTTTCGACTGGCCCCTGATGGTCGGACGCCGTTTCCAAAGGCCGTGGTTCCTGGCAGGCGGCCTGGATCCGTGGAATGTCGCCGACGCCGTCCGGCAGTCGGGCGCGCCCATGGTCGACGTTTCCTCTGGCGTGGAGCGCGGTCCCGGCTTAAAGGACCCGGCCTTGATCACGGCGTTCCTCGACGCTGTCCGCCGCGCCTGAGCCCCCCGCGTGAACATCGAAGCCAAGCCCAACGACTACACGGCCTATCCCGACGCCTCCGGGCGATTCGGCGACTATGGCGGCCGTTACGTCCCCGAGACCCTGATGCCCCTGGTGCACGAGCTGGACGCCGCTTACCGCGCGGCCAAGGCTGACGAGGGCTTCAAGGCCGAGATGTCGGGGCTGATGACCCACTATGTGGGCCGCCCCAGCCCGCTCTATCTCGCCGAGCGGCTGACAGCCCATTTCGGCGGGGCGAAAATCTACCTGAAGCGCGAGGAGCTGAACCACACCGGCTCCCACAAGATCAACAACTGCATCGGTCAGATCCTGCTGGCCCGGCGCATGGGCAAGACGCGGATCATCGCCGAGACGGGCGCGGGCCAGCACGGGGTCGCGACGGCCACTGTCTGCGCCAAGTACGGCCTTCCCTGCGTGGTCTATATGGGCGCAGTCGACGTCGAGCGGCAGAAGCCCAACGTGTTCCGCATGAACCTTCTGGGCGCCCGGGTTGAGGCGGTGACCTCCGGCTCGGCCACCCTGAAGGACGCGATGAACGAGGCCCTGCGCGACTGGGTCACAAACGTTCACGACACCTACTACCTGATTGGCACCGCCGCAGGCATGCACCCCTATCCAGAGATGGTCCGCGACTTCCAGTCGACCATCGGCCGCGAGGTGAAGGCCCAGGTGCTGGAGGCCGAGGGCCGCCTCCCCGACGCTGTCGTCGCCTGCGTGGGTGGCGGCTCCAACGCCATCGGCATCTTCCACCCCTTCCTCAACGACGAGGGCGTCAGGCTCATCGGGGTCGAGGCCGCCGGCGAGGGCATGGAGACCGGCCGCCACGCCGCTGCGATCAATGGCGGCCGCCCGGGAGTCCTGCACGGTAACATGACCTACCTGCTTCAGGACAAGGAAGGCCAGATCGAGGAGGCCCATTCGATCTCGGCCGGCCTCGACTATCCCGGCATCGGACCCGAGCATTCCTGGTTGCACGATGTCGGCCGCGCGACCTACCTCACCGCCACCGACCTGGAATCCCTGGAGGCCTTCAAGCTCCTGGCCGAGCTCGAGGGCATCCTGCCGGCGATCGAATCCGCCCACGCCATCGCCCGCCTGGGCGACGTGGCCCGCGACGTCGGCAAGGACGGGATCGTGGTGCTCAACCTCTCCGGCCGCGGCGACAAGGACGTCGCCACCGTGGCCGCGCACCTGGGACGCCAGATTTGAGCAAGGCCCGCATCGACGCCCGTTTCGCGGCCCTGAAGGCCGAGGGCCGCGCGGCCTTCGTCACCTATGTGATGTCCGGCGACCCGGACTACGCGACCGCGCTGGAGATTCTGAAGGGCCTGCCTGGCTCCGGGGCAGACCTGATCGAGGTCGGCTATCCCTTCTCCGATCCCATGGCCGAAGGCCCTCCGATCCAGCGCGCCGCCCAGCGCGCGCTCGCCAAGGGCATGACGCTGGCCAAGACCCTGCAGATGGTCGCCGAGTTCCGGCAAGGTGACGCCGAGACCCCGATCATCCTGATGGGCTACGCCAATCCGCTGATCGGCTGGGGCTTCGGGGCTTTCGCCCGCGACGCGGCCAAGGCCGGGATCGACGGCCTGATCGTGGTCGACATCCCGCCGGAAGAAGCCGATCCGCTGGCTGACGCCCTCGACGCCGAGGGCCTGTCCCTGATCCGCCTGGCCACGCCGACCACCGACGACAAGCGCCTGCCGGTGGTGGTCCGCCGCACCTCGGGCTTCGTCTACTACGTCTCGGTCGCGGGCGTGACGGGTGTGAAGGAGGCCGACGAGGCCGCCGTCGCCCCCAATGTCGATCGCGTCCGCGCGGCGTCCGGCCTGCCGGTGGCGGTCGGCTTCGGCATCCGCACGCCCGAACGCGCCGCCGCCATCGCCCGGGTGGCTGACGGCGTCGTGGTCGGCTCGGCCTTCGTCGACGAAGTCGCCGACGCCTTGGCAATGAACGAAAGCGTGACTGCGCGGGTTCTTTCCAAAGTCGAATCCTTGGCTAAGGCTGTGCGTTCCGCGCGAGTCGAAAGCCTCACGGTGTAACTGCCCCATGGCGATGGCTGAACAGCGAAACGACCCCCCCGGCAAGCCGACCACCCCCCAGGCCCCGCGCCAGCGCGGCGGATGGCTGGCCAAGATCGCGCCCGGCGTGCGCAACCTCGTCCAGAAGCGGGAGACCCCCGAGAACCTCTGGGTGAAATGCCCCGACACCGGGGAGATGCTCTACCGGCCCGACCTCGAGGCCGCGCTCTGGGTGACCCCCTCGGGCAGCCACATGCGCATCGGGGCGGCCCAGCGCCTGCGCTACACCTTCGACAACGGCGAGTACGAGAAGATCTCCTCGCCGCACGTGGTCGAGGACCCGCTGAAGTTCCCCGACGACAAGCCCTATGGCGAGCGCCTGAAGTCGGCGCGCAAGGCGACCGGCGAACAGGATTCCATGGTCATCGCCTACGGCAAGATCCAGGGCGAGCCCTGCGTCGTGGTGGTCCAGGACTTCTTCTTCATGGGCGGCTCGCTCGGCATGGCCGCCGGCGAGACCTTCATCAAGGCGGCCCAGGAGGCCGTGAAGCGCAAGGTCCCGTTCGTGATCTTCACCGCCTCGGGCGGCGCGCGGATGCAGGAAGGCACGCTCAGCCTGATGCAGATGGCCCGCACGACCCTCGCGCTGAACGAGGTCAAGGACGCCGGCCTGCCCTATATCGTGGTGATGACCGACCCGACCTCGGGCGGGGTCTCGGCCTCCTACGCCATGCTGGGCGACATCCACCTGGCCGAGCCGAACGCCATGATCGCCTTCTCCGGCCGTCGGGTGATCGAGCAGACGATCCGCGAGGTGCTGCCGCCGGGCTTCCAGCGCGCCGAGTTCCTGGTGGAGCGCGGCATGGTCGACCGGGTGGTCACCCGCGCCGAGCTGCCCACGGTTCTGGCCTCGATCCTCAAGACCCTGATGATGGGACGCGCGCGTTCGAAAGCCGCCTAGGCCTTAACGGAACTCCTGCCGATGTATGACCCGATCCGCGCCTCCGACGCGGTGATCCAGCGTCTGCGGGCCAATCATCCCTCCCTGATCGACCTGACCACCGGCCGCGTGGAGCGGCTGCTGGCGGCCCTCGGCCATCCCGAGAAGCGCCTGCCGCCGGTGATCCACGTGGCCGGCACCAACGGCAAGGGCTCGACCGTCGCCTATTTGCGCGCCATCGCCGAGGCCGCCGGGCTGAAGGTGCACGCCATCACCTCGCCCCACCTGGTCCGTTTCGCCGAGCGCATCCGCCTCGCCGGGACCCTGATCAGCGACGAAAAGCTCGCCGAGCTCACCGACCGGTTGGAGACCGCCAACGCCGGCGAGCCGATCAGCTTCTTCGAGATCACCACCGTTCTGGCCTTCGAGGCCTTCGCCGAGGTCCCGGCAGATCTGTGCGTCGTCGAGGTCGGCCTAGGCGGCCGCTTCGACGCCACCAACATCTTCGACGCCCCCGCCGTCAGCGTGATCACGCCGGTCGACTACGACCACTTGGAGATGCTGGGGCCGGAACTGTCCAAGATCGCCTGGGAGAAGGCCGGAATCATCAAGGCCGCCCGCCCGGTGGTGGTCGCCCGCCAGATGGCGGAGGGCGAGGCCGTCATCCTCGACGAGGCCGACAAGCTCGATGCGCCGGTCACCCTGATGGGCCGCGACTTCGACGCCTGGGAGGAGCGCGGCCGGCTGATGGTCCAGCTCGGCGACCGCCTGTTCGACCTGCCGCCACCCAGCCTGTTCGGCGGCTACCAGTTTGCGAACGCCGGCCTGGCCGTGGCCGCGATCCTGGCTCTGGGCGACCCGCGCATCGACGAGGCGGCGCTCGCCAAGGGCGTCTCGTCCGCCGTCTGGCCGGCGCGGTTTCAGCGGCTGACGGCCGGACCGATGGCCGAGCTCGCCGCCGCGCGGGGCTCCGATCTCTGGCTCGATGGCGGCCACAACCCGCACGCCGGCCGTGCGCTCGCCGAGGCCGCCGGCCGCCTGGTCGGGCGCGATCCGCGGCCCCTGGTGCTGGTCGCCGCCATGTTCGCGCGCAAGGACGCCGAGGGCTTCTTCGCCCCCTTCGCCGCGCTGAACCCGCGGGTGATCGCCACGACCTTCGATTCGCCCAATGCGGCGCCGGCGACCGACATCGCCGCGGCGGCCAAGGCCGCGGGGCTTCAGGTCGAGCTTGCGGAGGATGCCGCCGAGGGGGTCCGCCGCGCCCTGTCGGGCGAAGGACCCGCGCCGCATGTGCTGATCTGCGGCGGCCTGCACTTCGCCGGCGAGGTCCTGGCCATGAGCCCGGACACCTGGCC
>CAMFIW010000154.1 GCA_945952355.1 uncultured Phenylobacterium sp.
GTCCTCACCTTCTTCAGCGTCTTCATCCTCGGCCTCGTGAAGCACGGGCCGAAGTTCCTGGGCCTGTTCTTCCCCTCGGGAATGGGCATCGTCGGCGCCTGCCTGATGGCCCCGATCGAGATGCTCTCCTACTTCGTGCGCCCGGTGACCCTGGCGATGCGTCTGTTCGGCAACATGCTGGGCGGCCACGTGGTCATGTATCTGTTCGCGACCTTCGCCGTGCTGCTGGCCGGCCTCGCCGCCACCGGCGGCGTGGCGGTCCTGGCCGCGGTGCCCAGCGCCCTGTCCTTCGGGATGGTCATCGCGTTGACCGGCCTGGAGCTGGTCGTGGCGGTGCTTCAGGCCTTCGTCTTCACCGCCCTGGCCACCGTCTACCTCAACGAGGTCGTGAACTTCGGTCACGGCCACTAAACCCACACAGCAATCCACACAGAGGACTAATCATTATGGATCCTGCAGCCGCGAAGCTCATTGGCGCCGGTCTCGCGACCTCGGGCATGATCGGGGCCGGTATCGGCCTGGGCACCCTGTTCGGCAACTACCTGCAAGCCGCCATCCGCAATCCGTCGGCCGCCGCCAGCCAGCAAACCATGCTGTTCCTCGGCATGGCGCTCACCGAAACCATGGGCCTGTTCGCCTTCGTGGTGTCGCTGATCATCCTGTTCGCGTCCTGATCCCATAGAGGACGAGAGCGTCCCCATGGCGATGCAGACTGACACGGCGCATCCCGCCCAGCCCGGCCATGAGGCCGGGCTCGAAGGCGCGCACGCCGGCGCCGCTGCGGCGGAGCACAAATCGGGTGGGCTGCCACAGTTCGACTTCTCCTGGTGGCCGGGCCAGATCGCGTGGTTCCTGATCGTCTTCTTCGTCGTGCTGGCGTTCGTGCGCCTGTTCGCGGCGCCGAAGCTCGGGGGCACGATCGACGCTCGCGAGGGCAAGATCAGCGGCGACATCGCCGAGGCTCGCCGCTTGAAGGATGAAGCCGACGCCCAGGCGCAAGGCGCCGCGGCCGAGGCCGCCCAGGCGCGCGCCCAGGCTCAGAAGGTGGCCACCGAAGCTCGGGCCAAGGCTCAGGCTGAAATCGCCGCCAAGCTCGCCGAGGAGGAGGCCAAGCTCGCCGCCTCGGGCGCGGAAGCCGAGGCGCGTATCGCCAAGGCCCGCGAAGCCGCCATGGCCAATGTCGCCCAGATCGGCGCCGAGACGGCCCAGGCAATCGTCGAAAAGCTGACCGGCAAGTCCGCCACCGCGGCCGAGCTGGCCGCCGCGGCGAGGAGCTAAGCGATGGAACTTCTTACCGACGCGCACTTCTGGGTCGGCGCCGCATTCGTGGTGTTCCTGGGAATCCTGGTGATGGCCGGCGTGCACAAGTTCGCCTGGCAAGCGCTGGGCGAAGCCGGGGCCAAGGTCCAGGCTCAACTCGACGAGGCAGATGCGGTCCGTCGCGAGGCCCAGGATCTCCTGGCCCAGGTGAAGGCCCAGAAGGTCGCCGCCGAAAAGCAGGCCGCCGATATGTTGGCCGCCGCTGCGGAGGAGGCCAAGCGCCTCGGCGCCGAGGCCCAGGTCAAGCTGGCTGAGCAGATCGAGCGTCGCGGCCAGATGGCCGAACGCAAGATCGCCCAGGCCGAGGCCCAGGCCGCCGCCGACGTACGGTCCGCCGCTGCCGAGCTGGCAGCCCAGATCGCCGAGGACGTACTGGTCAAGCGCCTGGCCGGCGCCAAGACCGATCCCCTGGTCGACCAGGCGATCTCCCAGCTGGGTTCGAAGCTCCAGTAGCTCTCGATCCCACGGACAAAGATCAGGCCGGCGCTCGCAAGACCGCCGGCCTTTTTGTTGGCTGAGCGAGGGGAGAAGGGCGTTTAGCGCCGCTCCTCGCTAAGCGATGCCCGGCCGACGCCGGAAGGCCCGCCGACGCTTGGCCGCGAACCGGAAGCGCTTGGGCAGGATCATCCGCTCGATACGTAGGAACTGCTGCCAGAACAGGGCCAGGAACTCGGGGTCGCGCCGCAGCAGCCGACGGATCGGGAAGATCAGCTTCGGGTGCGCGTGCTGAAACTTCACGAACTGTCGCCGCGCCTTGTACGAGTTGCGCAAGATCAGCATCAGCCCGACCACGATGACCGGGATTCCGCCAGGGCCCGGCAACGGTGCGACGGCTATGCCTAGCAAGACGACCAGCACGCCGAGCACCGACAACCCCACGCGCGTCATGCGCCGCAGGAGGTCGCGGGAGACATCGTCGGAGGCGCGGCGCACGCGCTCGCTCGGCATGGCGAGGGTCACAGGTCAGGTTCCAGGGGCGGCGCGCCGGATCGGGGGAGGCCGGCGCGTCCGATGGCGATATGCGAGTTCAGCAAGACGCCTTAAAGGCGACGCCCGCGTGAATCTTCGCGGTTAAGTTCGCTATTCGGCGGGCAGCGGCGCCGGCGCCACAGTGGCGCGGTGGGCGGCGGCCTTGCGGGCCGCAGCCTGGTGCGCGCGGCGCTTCAGCATCTTGCGCAGGGCCCGACGGGCCTTGACCAGGACACGGAAGCGAGGGTGCGGGATCAGCCGCTCGACGCGAAGCATCTGCTGCCACACGACCAGGACGACCTCAGGCTCCCGGCGCAGCAGGCGGCGCAGCGGGAAGATCATCTTAGGGTGGGCCTTCTGCATGCGGACGAACCGGCGGCGCGCCTTGAAGGAGTTGCGCAGCACGATCATCAGCCCCACCACCAGGATCGGCAGGCCCAGATGCCCCGGAAGCGGCGCCGTGACCAGGCCCACGGCCATCACCGCCAGTCCGAGCATGACCAGCAGGAATCGACCCACGCGAGCGATCAGCTCGCGGGCGGATTCGTCGGATGCGCGGATTACGCGCAGGCTGGGCGCAGCGAAAGACACGGTTCTAGTCCTGTGGGGTGCGCAATCCACGGCCGCTCGGGGAGGTCGGCCGGTGACTGCGTGAGACCCGATATGCGAACGCAATAGGCTCTCGTAAAGACCACAAGGCGGTTAAATTTTGTCCAGGTGCGCTATTCGGCCGCAAGCGGCGCCGGCGCCACAGTATTCGCGGGGGCTTTCCAGGTGAGTTTTGGCCTTCGCGCCGCCTGGGTTTCGTCCAGCCGCCTCAGGGGGGCCAAGTGCGGCGCACCCTTGAATCGATCGGCGTCGTTTCCGGACTTGGCCGCGCGCGCGAGCGCCAGCAGGGCGTCGCAGAACCGGTCGAGCTCCTGCTTTGATTCGGTCTCGGTCGGCTCGATCAGCATCGCGCCATGCACCACCAGCGGGAAGTACATGGTCATCGGGTGGAAACCCTCGTCGATCATCGCCTTGGCGAAGTCGAGCGTGGTCACGTCCGTGCCCTCCAGCCAGCTGTCGTCGAAGAGGGCCTCGTGCATGCACGGTCCGTCGGGGAACGCCGGGGTCATCTCGGCCGACAGCCGCGCCTTGATGTAGTTGGCGTTCAGCACCGCGTCCTCGGCGACCTGGCGAAGGCCGTCCGCACCATGGCTCACCATGTAGGCGTAGGCGCGCACGAACATGCCCATCTGGCCCTGGAAGGCGACCATGCGGCCGAAGGTCTGGGCGGCCTCCTCCGTGGCGTCCTCGACCAGCTTGAAGCCGTCCTTGCCGGAGATCACCCAGGGAGCCGGCGCGAAGGGCGCCAGCGCCTCGGACAGCACCACCGGACCCGCGCCCGGCCCACCGCCGCCGTGCGGCGTCGAGAAGGTCTTGTGCAGGTTGATGTGCATGGCGTCGACACCCAGGTCGCCCGGACGCACCCGCCCGACGATGGCGTTGAAGTTGGCCCCGTCGCAGTAGAAGTAGGCTCCCGCCGCGTGGGTCAGGCGCGAGATCTCCAGGATGTCGCGCTCGAACAGGCCGCAGGTGTTCGGGTTGGTCACCATGATGGCGGCGACGTCGGAGGAGAGCTTCGCCTCGAGGTCCGCCAGGTCGACCCGGCCATCCTCGGTCTGGGCGATCTCGGTCACCGAATAGCCGACGAAGGCCGCGGTCGCCGGGTTCGTTCCGTGGGCGGAGGTCGGCACCAGCACCGTGCGGCGATGGCCCTGGCCCTTGGCCTCGTGGGCCGCCTTGATGGCCAGCAGGCCGCAGAGCTCGCCATGCGCGCCGGCCTTGGGCGACAGCGCGATCGCCGGCATGCCGGTCAGGGTCTTCAGCCAGTGGGCCAGCCGATCCATCAGCGCCAGCGCCCCCTGCGAGGCCGCCACGGGCGTCAGCGGGTGCAGGTCGCCGAAGCCCGGCAGGCGGGCCATCTTCTCGTTGAGCCGCGGATTGTGCTTCATCGTGCACGAGCCCAGCGGATAGAGCGCCAGGTCGATGGCGTGGTTCTTCTGGGAGAGGCGCACATAGTGGCGCACCGCTTCCGGCTCAGAGAGGCCCGGCAGGCCAATCGGCGCGCTGCGCACCAGGTCGCCCAGGTCCGAGGCGTCACGCCCGGCCGGCGCGATGTCGACGCCCGTCTTGTCCCAGCCGTCGAGTTCGAAGATCAGCGCCTCGTCCTGCAGCAGGCCGCGCCCGCCGCTCAGCGAGGCATGGCCGTTCGAAGTGGAGGCTTCGGGCCGGGTGGGCCGGCCGACATTGGACATGCTCATTGGGCGACCCTCCGCGACAGGGCGGCGGCGAAGGCGGCCATATCCGCCTCCGTGGTGGTTTCGGTGGCGCAGACCAGCAGGACGTCGTCCAGGCCGGCGGCTGGGTCCAGGCGCGAGAACGGCACGCCGGCGACCACGTCGTCGGCCAGCAGCGCCTCGACCGCGCCCGCCGCGCCGCCGGGCACGCGGATCGCGAACTCGTTGAAGAACCGCGGCGTCAGCATCTCGACGCCGGACACCTTGGCGAGCGCGTCGCGCAGGTCGCGCGCCCGCGCGTGGTTCACAGCCGCCAGCTCCCGCAGGCCCTTCTCGCCCAGCAGGGAAAGGTGGATCGTGAAGGCCAGCGCGCAGAGGCCGGAATTGGTGCAGATGTTCGAGGTCGCCTTCTCGCGGCGGATATGCTGCTCGCGGGTCGAGAGCGTCAGCACGAAGCCGCGCTGGCCCTCGGCGTCCACCGTCTCGCCGCACAGGCGGCCCGGCATCTGGCGCACGAACTTCTCGCGGCAGGCGAAGAGGCCGACATAGGGCCCGCCATAGTTCAGCCCGACCCCGATCGACTGGCCCTCGGCCACCGCGATGTCGGCGCCCATCTCGCCGGGCGACTTCAGGAGGCCGAACGACACCGCCTCGGTCGTCACCACGATCAGCAGCGCGCCGGCCGCATGGGCGGCTTCCGCGATCTTGCTGACGTCGGTCACCGTCCCGAACACGTTGGGCGTCTGCACCACCACGCAGGCGGTGTCTGCGTCGATGGCGTCCAGCACCGCGGCCTCCGCGTCGATCGCGGCCGGCAGGCGGGTGATCTCCATGCCCTCGGCATGGGCGATGGTCTGGGTCACCGCCGCATAGTGCGGATGCAGCCCGCCCGACAGGATCGCCTTCTCCCGGCGCGTGACGCGCTGGGCCATCATCACCGCCTCGGCGCAGCCGGTGGACCCGTCGTACATCGAGGCGTTGGCCACCTCGAGCCCGGTCAGGGCCGCCACCTGGGTCTGGAACTCGAACAGCACCTGCAGCGTGCCCTGGGCGATCTCGGGCTGGTAGGGCGTGTAGCTGGTCAGGAATTCCGAGCGCTGGATGATGTGGTCCACCGTCGCCGGCACATGGTGCTTGTAGGCCCCCGCGCCGCAGAAGAACGGACCCGCCCCGGCCGGCCGGTTCAGGGCCGCCAGAGCCGACAGCTCGCGCTCGACCTCCATCTCGCCGGCATGCAGCGGCAGGTCGAACAGCTTCGCCGAGCGGGCGGCGGCGGGCACGTCGGCGAACAGGTCGTCGATCGACTTCACGCCGATCACGCCCAGCATCTGGGCGCGGTCGGCGGCGGTCAGGGGCAGGTAGCGCATCGGATCCTTAGAGGCTCTGCAGGAAGTCTTCGTAGGCGGCGCGGTCCATCAGGGCCTCGTACTCGGCCTTGTCCGCGATCTTGATCTTGGCGAACCAGCCCAGCCCTTCCGGCTGGTCGTTCACCGTCTCCGGCGCGTCGCCCAGGGCGGGGTTGCCCTCGACCACCTGGCCCGAGATCGGGGCGTAGACGTCCGAGGCCGCCTTCACGCTCTCGACCACCGCCATGTTGTCGCCGGCCTTCACCGACTTGCCGGCTTCCGGGGTCTCGACGAACACCACGTCGCCCAGTTGCTCGGCGGCGTAGGCGGTGATGCCGACGGTCGCCACGTCACCCTCGAGGGAGACCCATTCGTGATCCTTGGTGAAACGCATCGGGAGGGTCCTTCTTCAGAGCTTGCGGACGTAGCGGTGGGGCACGAAGGGCATCTTCACCACCTCGGCGGCCTGGGCCTTGCCGCGGACGATGACCTTCAACTTGGAGCCGGGCGCGGCCAGTTCGGGCGGAACGAATCCCATGGCGATCGGCGACGACAGGCTGGGCGAGAAACCGCCCGAGGTCACCACGCCGACGACGGCGCCGCTCTCGTCGGCGATCTCGGCGCCTTCGCGCGCCGGAGCGCCTTCCAGCACCGTCAGGCCCACGCGCTTACGCGGCGCGCCCTCGGCGAGTTCCTTGGCGATTCGCGCGGCGCCCGGGAAATCGCGCGCCTCGCGGCGCTTCACGGAGACGGAGAAGGCGAGGTCCGCCTCGATCGGGCTCACGCTTTCGTCGACGTCGTGGCCATAGAGCGGCAGGCCCGCCTCCAGGCGCAGGCTGTCGCGCGCGCCCAGGCCGATCGGCCGCACGCGTTCGTCCTCGCAGAGCAGGTTCCAGATGCGCGTCGCCTCGGACGCCGGCACGGAGATTTCGTAGCCGTCCTCGCCGGTATAGCCCGAGCGGGACAGGATCACGTCGGCGCCGAAGC
>CAMFIW010000155.1 GCA_945952355.1 uncultured Phenylobacterium sp.
GTGTAGCCCCCGGTGTTGAACGGCGAGCCCAGCAGCGACAGCGTGTAGAACCGGATCGTGCCGACATTGGCGTTGTCGCCCAGCAGGGTGCGGTTGGAGTCGAGGATGTCGTCCTTGCCGTAATAGGCGCCGACCAGCCAGGTGGCCGGACCGGTCTCGCCCTCGAACCGGGCTTCCTCGCCGAAGGACCTGATGCGGCCCTCGGCCTTCTGGACCAGGACCTCGTAGGGCGCGCCGCTCCAGTCGAAGGTCGCGTCGCGCTTGAGGTCGTTGTAGCTGGTCAGCGAGACGAACCGCAGGCCGTCGCCGAACTCGTAGTCCACCTTCAGCTTGCCGGCGTGGAAGGTGTTGTTCTCCCGCAGCGGATCCTTGAGGCCCAGGCCCGTTCCGATGTCGGCGGCGCGCTTGGAATAGGGCGCCCAGTCGGCCTGGGTGGCGTTGGTCGGGACATTGGTGGCGATGTAGTTCAACAGGCCCGGCGCGTTGAACGGGCTGGCCGCCGTGGCCGGGGTGAAGCCGATCCCCTGGGCCGCCAGGGTGTCGGAGCGGTTGCGCCAGCCATTGTAGCTAAGGTCGATCGACATCTTTTCGGTGGGCTGGAAGGCTAGCGCCCCGCGCCAGCCATACTTGTGGACCTCGCCCAGCCGGTCGACCCGGCTGTTGGAGACCTGCCAGCCGCGGTCGCTGTCCTCGGTGCGGAAGCTGAGCCTGCCCTGGACCTTGTCGCCCAGAGGGCCGCCGACCGCGCCCTCGATATTGTGCGTCCCGTAGTTGCCGATCTCGCCGGTGAGTTGGGCCTGGAATTCCTCGGTCGGCTTGCGGGTCACGAAGTCGATCAGGCCGGCGGTGGTGTTGCGGCCGTACAGCGTGCCTTGTGGACCCTTCAGCACCTCGACCCGCTCCAGGTCGAACATCGGGCCGGTATTCATGATCGGGTAGGCGTAGGCGACTTCGTCGACATAGGTGCCGACGGTCGAGGTGGCCGACAGGTTGATCGTATTGAAGCCGATCCCGCGCAGCGTGTAGGTCGGCACCCCCTGATAGCTCTGGCTGACTGAGAAGCTCGGCGCGACCGTGGCCAGGTCCTTCACATTGGTGACGTGCAGCTTTTCCAGGGTGTCACCTCGGAACGCCTGGATCGCCATGCCCACGGCGTTGGCGCTCTCCTCCCGGCGCTGGGCGGTGACGACGATGGTGTCGACCGTTGTGTCGGCCTTCGCCGGGGGCTGGGCCTGGGCTTGGGCGGCCTCCGCCGCAAGCAGCGCCGCCGCCGAGGCGCCGAAGGTCAGGATCGCGCGCAGAGCTCGCCGATCGGCCATGATGTTCACTCCCCTACTCGTCGGCGACTTGGCGCGCCGGCTTTCGGGCGGAAGCTCCCCGTCTGCGGGGGGAGCGACAAGCTATCGAACCTGATAGGTCGGCGAGCTTTGCCGGAGGCCTGTCACCCGCCGGTCACAGGCGCCCCAACGTCACAAACCGAGGACGAGCCGCGCCATGATGTCCCGCTGGATCTCGTTGGAACCGCCATAGATCGAGGCGGCGCGGTTGTTCATGTAGCGCGCCATGCTGGTCAGGCCGTGCTCGGGGCCGACAAAGGGGACATTGGCGTCGGCGGCGCGGGCCTCGATCTGGTCGACCCCGGCATAGTGGGCGATCCCCTCGATCGCGAGCTCGTCCAGCTTCTGCATCGCCTCCGTGCCCTGGGCCTTCAGCATGGAGGACGCCGGTCCCGGCGCGCCGCCGGCGGCCAGGGCCGCCAACACCCGATGCTCGGTCATCTCGATCGCCTCGACCGAGATGGAGGCCGCGGCGAGCCGCGAGCGGTAGCCAGGATCCTCGATCAGCGGTCCGCCGCCATCGGCGGTCTCGGCGCGCGCCATGGCCGTCAGCCGACCCAGGCCCAACTTGAGCCCCGCCGCCGAGCCGCCGCCGCGCTCGAATTCCAGGAGGTACTTGGCCACGGTCCAGCCGTCGTTCTCCTCGCCGACCCGGTTGGCGACGGGCACGCGCACATCGTCGAAGAACACCTGGTTGACCTCGTGCTCGCCCGCCAAGGTCACGATGGGCTTCACGCTGATGCCGGCGCTGTTCATGTCGAGCAGCAGGAAGGTGATCCCCTTCTGCGGCTTGCCCTGGTTCTCCGTCCGCACCAGGCAGAACATGCGGTTGGCCCAGTGGGCGTGGGTGGTCCAGATTTTCGAGCCCTGGAGCACATAGTCGTCACCGTCGCGCCGGGCCTGCAATGTCAGGGCGGCGAGATCCGATCCCGCCTGGGGCTCCGAATAGCCCTGGCACCAATAGTCTTCGCCCGAGAGGATGCGCGGCAGGTAGTGCGCCTTCTGCTCGGCCGTGCCGTAGCCCATGATCACCGGGCCGACCATCTTCAACCCCATGGGCGCCAGGCTCGGCGCGCCGGCCCGCGCGCATTCGGCGGCGAAGATGTAGCGCTGCATCTCGTTCCAGCCCGGGCCGCCATATGGCTTGGGCCAGCTCGGCGCGACCCAGCCGCGGCTGTGCAGGATCTTCTGCCAGGCGAGACTGAACCTCTTGTCGATGAAGACGCTGGTCGCCCGCTGCCCCGCCTTGCGCAGGTCGGCCGGCAGGTTCGCGTCCAGGAAGGCCCGCACCTCGTCGCGGAAGGACAGGTCTTCGGCTGAAAGTTCGAGATTCATGTCCTGGCTTCCCCCACGGCGCCGTTTCCCGGCGCGCCCTATGGGGCTAGCCATGACCGGGAGAACCGACGGGATCAAGCTATCGGGGTTGATAGGGCCGGGGTCGATGACGGCGAGCGACAACCATCAGGTGCTCTGGGCGCTGGTCGATCGCGAGGCCCGCACGGTCGAGGCGCTCGGCCGCGAGGCCGGCCTGCCCTTCATCGCGGTCAGCGCCGACATCGGCAGCACCGAGCCCATGCTGGGACGCGACGGCCGCCCCCTGGCCGAGACCCTGTTCCAGTGGATCGACCCCGACCTCGCCTACTGGCGCGATCGCGGCTTCGCCCTGCGCGCGCCCTTCGTCCTGGCGGCCCGCTACATGGCCGAGCCGTTCTTCTACGGCGACGGACGCTTCGCCACCTGGCGACCGTCGGCGCCTCTGGACGCGATCGAGGTCGCAGCCTCTGCGGCGGAGCATGGTGTGGCCAGCGCGATCATCGCTCCGGTCCATCTGCCAGGTGGAGCGATCGCCGCGGTCGTCTGGGCGACCCCCGACGCCGGCGCCCCGGTGGCCGAGCGCTTCGCCGCCTTCGCGCCGCGCATGCACCACGCCGCCATACGCCTGACGGGCGCCTATCAGGAAGTGCGGGGCGCCGCCGTCGCCTCGCCGATCGCCCGGCTGACCCGGCGCGAAATCCAGTGCCTGAAATGGGCGGCGGCCGGGAAGACCGACGCCCTGATCGCCGAGCTGATGAGCGTCTCGGCGCCCACGGTCAGATTCCACATGAAGAACGCCGCCCAGAAGCTCGGCGCGTACGGCCGTTCGCAGACCGTCCGCGCAGCCACGATGCTGGGCTATGTGAGCGGGCCGACGGGGCGTGCCTGAAGGCCAGGCTCTATCTGCGGCCGGATCAGGCGGCGGAACTCAGCGCGTCGCCGAGCGTGCGACGGGTGACCGGCTTGCCCAGGAAGCCGATCGGATTGATCGCCGCCATGGCTTGACGGAAGTCCTCGGTGATCGAGCCGGACACGAACAACGAGCGCACGCCAAGACGATCATAGAGCTGGCGCGCCAGCTGGCCGCCGTCGGTGTTCTTGGCCAGGCGGATGTCGACGAGGGCGAGATCCGGCTTGCCCTGTTCGGCGAGATCCCAAGCGGTGTCCGCGTCCGCGGCCTCGGCGACGACTTCATGGCCGAGATCTTCCAACAGGCTGACCATATCCAAGGCGATCAGCGCGTCGTCCTCAACCACCATGATACGCATGGTCATGCGGTGCTCCTCGGGAAGACGACCGCGAACCCCGCGCCGACCTCCTGCTCTTCAACAAGGAACCGTCCCTGGAGTTGCCTCGCCAGCGCGTCGATCGCGCGCATTCCCAAGCTCTTGTGGCTTTTCGGCATGAAACCGTCAGGAAGACCGGCGCCGTTGTCGGAAACGCTCAAACGGAAATCCTCGCCTTGGGTTCCGAACGTGACACGAATCCTGCAAGGCCTATCGGTTGAGCGCCCATATTTCAACGCATTGGTGATCAGCTCGTTAAGGATAAGCGCGAGCGGCACCGCCTGACGCAGATCGAGCAACGCCGGCTCCACGTCGGTCTCGAGCTCCACCCCTTCGCCAAGGGATTCGACCAGCTCGCGGGCCAGGGCCTCGGCATATCGCCCTGCATCGAAGGCTCCTACCTCACCGCCAGCGCGATAGAGCTGCTCGTGCACCCGCCCCACCGCCATGATCCGCGACAGGGTTTTCTCCAGGGCGTCGCGGGCTTCGTCCGCCTTCACGTTCCGCGACTGCAGGCGCACGACGCTGGCGATCTGCTGCAGCGAGTTCTTGACCCTGTGGTTCACCTCGTCGAGCAGCAAGGTGCGATCGGCCAGGAGCTTGCCCAGGCGCTCTGCGTTTTCGGCCTCCGCCTCGCGGTCGAGGCTGAGATCCCGCTGGGCGCGGATGAACAGCAAGGCCAGGATGATCGCGAACCCGGCCATGGACAGCACCACCAGTGTGCGGATCGCGGCCGCGCGTTGGGCGCGAGCGGCCTCGAGGCGCGCTTCGCTGGCGTCCATCTCGGCGATGATCCGGCGGATCTCCGTCATGGAGGCGACGCCCCGGCCCTCACGCAGGATGCGGATGGCGGCGACCGCGTCGCCGGAGGCGCGTCGGGCCTGGACCGTCTGGTCGATCACCCCCAGCCGCAGCGCCATTTGGGTCTTGAGACGCGCGACCCGCGCTTGCTGTTCGGGATTGTCGCGGGTGAGCTGTTCGACGGCCTGCAGGCCGGCGAGGGTGTTCTGCTTCGCGCCCTCCAGCCGCGCGATGAAGGCCCGGTCGCCCGTGAGCAGGTAGCCGCGCTGCGCGGACTCCGCCTCGGTCAAGGTCAGCATCACGTCCGTGATGCCGGCGCGCACGAGGTGGGTGTGGGTCACCCATCGCGCCGTGCTGTCGTACCAGAGGAAGACGGCGCCGAGGGTGGCGAAGGCCGTGAACAGCCCCGCCACGGTGATCGCCAGCATCCGAAATCCGCGCTCCCGCGCGGCCAGGCGGTCCGTAGCGTGAGCTTCAGTCGGATCGCCCGCTGTCATCCAGTCCTAGTCTTCCTTGGCGCGTCGCTTGCGGAACGAAGGATTGAGGACTTGTTTCCTCAGCCGAATGGATTTTGGCGTGACTTCGACGAGTTCGTCATCCTCGATATAGGCGATCGCCTGCTCCAGGGTGAGCCGGCGCGGCGGGGTCAGGCGCACCGCCTCATCCTTGCCCGAGGCCCGGACGTTGGTGAGTTGCTTGGCCTTCATCGGATTGACGTCGAGATCGTCCGAGCGCGAATTCTCGCCGATGATCATGCCCTGATAGGTCTTCTCGCCGGCGCCGACGAACATGGTGCCCCGCTCTTCCAGGTTCCACAGCGCGTAGGCCGCGGTCTCGCCGTCGGAGTTGGAGACCAGCACGCCCTTGCGGCCGGCGTCGATGGCGCCCTTGTAGGGCTCGTAGTGGCTGAACACGCGGTTCAGCACGCCGGAACCGCGAGTGTCGGTCAGGAACTCGCCCTGGTAGCCGATTAGCGAGCGCGACGGCGACATCAGGCTGATGCGGGTCTTGCCCGCGCCCGAGGGGCCCATGTCCTTCAGCTCGGCCTTCCGGGCCGAGAGTTTCTCGATGACGATGCCGGTGAACTCGTCGTCGACGTCGATCATCACGTCCTCGATGGGCTCCAGCCGTTCGCCGGTCTCCTCGTGCTGCTGGAACACCACCCGCGGGCGGCTGATGGAGAGCTCGAAGCCCTCGCGGCGCATGCCTTCGATCAGCACGCCGAGCTGCAGTTCGCCGCGGCCGGCGACCTCGTAGGCGTCCTTCTCGCTGGTCTCGGTGACGCGAATGGCCACGTTCGACTCGGCTTCCTTAAGCAGGCGATCGCGGATCACGCGGCTCTGCACCTTGTCGCCTTCGCGACCCGCCAGCGGGCTGTCGTTGACCGAGACGGTCATCGAGATGGTCGGGGGGTCGATCGGCTGGGCCGGAAGGGCCTCGGTGACGTCCAGGGCGCACAGGGTGTCGGCGACCGTGGCCTTGGACAAGCCCGCGATGGCGACGATATCGCCGGCCTCGGCGTCGTCGATCGGCTGGCGTTTCAGGCCGCGGAACGCGAGCACCTTGGTGATGCGGCCGCGCTCGATTTCCTTGCCGTCGCGCGACAGGGCCTTGATCGCCAGACCCGGGACGGCCTTGCCAGCCTCGATGCGGCCGGTCAGCAGGCGGCCCAGGAACGGGTCGTTCTCGATCAGCACCGACAGGATCTGGAAGGGCTCGTCCTTCCGCGCCTCGGCCTTCGGCGGCGGCACGTGGTCGACGATCAGGTCGAACAGCGGTGCCAGGTCGGCGTTTGGTTTGGCGAGGTCGAGCGTCGCCCATCCGTTCTTGCCGGAGGCGTAGATGTGCGGGAAGTCGAGCTGCTCGTCCGTCGCGCCCATGGCGGCGAAGAGGTCGAAGGCGTCGTTCAGCACCCGGTCCGGATCGGCGTGGGCGCGGTCGACCTTGTTGAGGCAGAGGATCGGGCGCAGGCCCATCTTCAGCGCCTTGCCCAGCACGAACTTGGTCTGGGGCATGACGCCTTCCTCGGCGTCGACCAGCAGGACGCAGCCGTCCACCATGCCGAGAATCCGCTCCACCTCGCCGCCGAAGTCGGCGTGGCCGGGCGTGTCGATGATGTTGATGCGGGTCTCGCCGGCCTTCCCGTGCCACAGCACGCTGG
>CAMFIW010000156.1 GCA_945952355.1 uncultured Phenylobacterium sp.
CGATCTCGGCATAGATGTCCTTCCAGCGCTCGGGGGCGTCGTCGGTCTGCTGGACGGTGAAGGACAGGCGCCGGCCGCTGGTCTTCGCCAGGCGTCGGATCAGGGCGAGCTCGGCGCGGGCGAAGTCGTCGTCGGCGGTGAGATAGGCGTCGGAGATCAGCTGGATGACGCCCTTGTTCGTGCGGCGCAGGGCCTCGGCGATGCCCAGCAGCTCGGCGTCGCCAGCGGTGAGCGTGCCGATATTGGCGCCGTCGCGGCTCCGGTGGACGTGGGTGCGAGAGGTGGAGAAGCCGAGCGCGCCGGCCTCGAGGGCCTCGGCGGTCAGCGCGGCCATGCGGTCGATCTCGGCCTCGGTCGGCTCTGCGGTGTGGTCGCCGCCGCGGTCGCCCATCACGTAGGCGCGGAGCGCGGCGTGGGGCAGGTGGGCGCCGAGGTCCATGGTGTAGCTGCGCCGGCCGATCGCATCGAGATAGTCGGGAAAGCTCTCCCAGTCCCAGGTCAGGCCTTCGGCCAGCGCCGTGCCGGGGATGTCCTCGACGCCTTCGAGGAGCTGGATCAGCCAGGCGTGCTTGTCGGCGCGGGCGGGCGCGAAGCCGACGCCGCAATTGCCCATGGCCGCCGAGGTGACGCCGTTGATCGAGGAGGGGGCCAGCACGCTGTCCCACGAGACCTGGCCGTCATAGTGGGTGTGGATGTCGACGAAGCCCGGGGTGACCAGGGCGCCCTCGGCGTCGAGGGTGCGGCGGGCGGGGCCGGAGACCTCGCCGACCGCCACGATGCGGCCGGACTCAATGGCGACGTCGCCCTGGACGCGCGGCGCGCCCGTGCCGTCGACGATCGTCCCGTTCTTGATGACCAGGTCGTGCATGGCGGGCTCCTCAGGCGGGGGAAATGGCGGCGACGGCGCGGAGCCGTTCGATGATGTCGGGGACGTCGGGACCGTGCTCGGTCTCGAACATGGCGGCGGCGACGATGTGGACGAGGGGGCCGGTGGTCTCGACCGGCACGGCGACGCCCAGGATGCCGCGATTGACGTGGCCGGGATCGAGGGCGAAGCCCAGGCGGCGGGCCTCGGCGACCTCGGCCAGCCAGGCGGCGTGGTCCGGCGTGGTGGTCCAGGGGACGCGGTCGAAGCCCTGGCGCAGGGCCTCCGGGCCCCAGGCCTCGCGGGCGGCGACCAGGCGGCCCATGGCGCCCAGGAACATCGGCAGGCGGCGGCCGATGGCGAAGGCGATGCGCATGACCTGGGAGGACTCGCCGACCTGGACCAGCTCCAGCTCGTCGCCGACCCGGCGCCAGAGGGCGACCGTGGCGCCCAGCTCATGGGCGGCGGCGTCGAGGGCGCGGGCGAAGCGGCGGGCGGGATCGTCACGCTCCAGCACCGGAGCGGCGAGATCGGCCAGCCCCTGGGCCAGGGCGTAGTGCTTGGCGCGGCGGTCGAAGCTGACCAGGCCCTCATATTCCAGGGTGCGCAGGATGTTCAGCGCCGTGGAGGTGTTGAGGCCGAGCTCGCGCACGATGTCGGAGAGCCGCAGGCTGTGCGGGTGGCGGCCCAGGCAGCGCAGGATTTCCAGGGCCGCGGTGACCGCGCCCACCGGCTTGGCCGGCGGCGGGACGAGAGGCTGGACCAGCGCGCTCATCGCGGCAGGCGCAGGATGGCGGCGGCCTCGGCCGAGGTGGCGATGGGACGGCCGCAGGCCTTGGCGATGGCGACGACCTCGGCCACCAGGGCGGCGTTGGTCGGCTGGTCCTCGCCGCCATAGTCCTCGAGCCCGACGCGGACATGGCCGCCGCGCTCGATGGCGAGCCTGGCGAGGCCGCTCTTGGCCGGGCAGCCGCCGATCACCGAGGCGGCCCAGGGCAGGGCGGAGCCCTCCATCATCTCCAGATAGGCGTCCATGGCCTTTTCGGTGGCGGGCAGGCCGAAGGTGACCGGGCTCTTGCGGCCGTCGAGGAAGTTGTAGTCGCCGGTGAAGTAGAACTTCACGAAGGCGCCGGCGGGCAGGCGGCCGGCCTTCTCGTAGGCGAGGGTCGCGCGCAGCCAGCCGGGCTCGTAGATGGCGATGGCCGGGCCAAGGCGGGTCTCGGTCAGGAGGTCGGCCAGGTGGGCGATGTCCTTGAACGAGGTCTGGTAGACGAACGAGGTCGCGCCGGGCAGGCCGTCCTCGCCGTGGGTGGCGAGGTTGACCGAACCGGGGTCGAAGGCGCCCATGCGCATGCCGGCCTCGGCGAGGGCGGCGTAGTGGCCGAAGCGCTCCTGCGGGGTTCGGCCGCCGGCCACCGTGCCATAGAGGACGGTGTCGGGACGCTCGGCGAGGATCGGCGCGAAGGCCTTCACGTATTCCCGAGCGGCGGCGTCGCCCTGACTGCCGAAGTTCTCGATATGGCTGTGGATCACCGTGGCGCCGGCGTCGAGACAGGCGAGCGCGTCGGCGGCGACCTCGGCCGGCGTCTTGGGCGTGTTGGGCTGGCGCGCCTTGGACGTGCCGCCGTTCAAGGCCGCCTCGATGATCAGCGGGACCATGGGCCTATTCCGCGGCCATGGCCTGGGGCGCGGGCTGGCGGCCGCGGATCAGCTTGCCGGGCAGGGCGCCGGTGGGCTGGCCTTCGCGATAGATCACCTGGCCCGACTTGATTGTGGCGACATAGCCTTCGGCGTCCTGCATCAGCCGGCGCGCGCCGGTCGGCAGGTCGTAGACCATGTAGGGCGTCTTCAGCTTCAGACGGTCGAAGTCGATCAGGTTGAGGTCGGCGAGGTAGCCCGGCGCGATGACGCCCCGGTCGTTCAGGCCCACGGCCTCGGCGGTGTCCTTGGTCTGGCCCTTGATCGTGCGCGCGAGGTCCAGGCCCGGGCCGCGCGTGCGGTCGCGGCACCAGTGGGTGAGCATGAAGGTGGGCAGGGACACGTCGCAGATCGCGCCGACATGGGCGCCGCCGTCCGACAGGCCCGAGAGGCAGTTCGGATTGGTCAGCATGGACCGCACGTTGTCGAGGCTGCCCTCGACGTAGTTGTGCATGGGGAAGAACAGGAAGGCGCGCCCTTCGTCGGCCAGGAGGGCGTCATAGACCAGTTCGTCCGGATGGACGCCCTGGGCCTTGGCCTTGGCGCCGAGGCTGGCGGAGGGAAGCGGCTCGTAGTCCAGCTCGCCCTCGATGGCGTACATCTTGTGATAGGCGCCAGCGAGCGAGTTGACGAAGGGATGGCCCTTGGCCGGGGCTTCGGCGATCAGGCGGGCGCGGAAGGCCGGGTCGCGCATGGCGGCGACCTTCTCGGCCAGCGGCTTGTCGGCGATCTCCTGATAGGAGGGCCGGCTGATGAAGGGGTGCACCGAGGCCTGCAGGCCGAGCATCAGGCCGACCGGACGGCCGGCGACCTGGGCCTTGAGCGGATAGCCTTCGGCGGCTGCCTGGTCGAGGCGGCGGGTCAGTTCGCGCCACTGGTCAGGAATGACGTCGGCCTGGACCATGGAGAAGCTGAGCGGTTGGCCGCTGATCTTCGTCAGGTCGCGGATGAGCTGGAACTCGCCGTCCATGTCGGCGAAGTCGCTGACCCACTGCAGGACGCCCGAACCGGCGTCGGCCAGGCCCTCGGCGATCGCCTCCATCTCGGCGCGGGCGGCGCCGACCGTGGGGGTGAGGTCGCCGTCGGCGGTGCGGTGGACCATTGTGCGGGTGGTGGAGAAGCCCAGCGCGCCCGCGCGGATGGCGTCGCGGGTCAGCTCGCGCATGCGGGCGTTTTCGTCCGGGGTGGCCGGGTCGCGGTTCGCGCCGCGCTCGCCCATCACATAGACGCGCAGTGCGCCGTGCGGCAGCTGCACGGCGACGTCGATGTCGTGGGGCAGGCGCTCCACCGCGTCCATGTATTCGGCGAAGCTCTCCCACTGCCAGGAGAGGCCCTCGTGCAGGGCGGCGCCAGGGATGTCCTCCACGCCTTCCATCAGCCGGATCAGGGTGTCGTGATCCTGGGGGCGGACGGGGGCGAAGCCCACGCCGCAATTGCCGGCGACGACAGTGGTGGCGCCCAGGGTCGAGGACGGGGTCATCCGCGAGTCCCAGGTGATCTGGCCATCATAGTGGGTGTGGATGTCGACCCAGCCCGGGGTGACCATCAGGCCCGTGGCGTCGATCTCCTCGACGCCCTTGGCCGCGACCTGGCCCACCTCGACGATCCGGCCGCCTTCGATGGCGATGTCGGCGTGCCGCGACGGGCCGCCCGTGCCGTCGAACACCATACCGCCGCGAATGACCAGATCCGCCATGGCCGCTTCCTCGCCCTTTTTCGTTGGTCGGCAAGTTGGCGCCGGAGGGGGGCGACGTCGAACTTATTTCTTCATGCAGAAGAAAATTCTCCATCGAGAAAAAGTGACCCGAAAGTGACGTTGGGGCGCCCTTGGATTTCGACGTCGGCGCCAAAAGCGGTGCGCGGGGGCAACGCTTGTCGCGGGAACGCAAAATATCGGCGTTCTTGAAAGCGTCACACCTTGTGCGAACCGAGCCGCCAGTCCATCACGCCCGGCACAAAAGAATTTGTACGGGAGGATTTTGAGCATGACTGTCAAAAAATTGCTGGCAGGTACGAGTGTATTTTCGTTAATCTTTGTTTCAAACATTGCATTCGCACAAGCCGCCGCAACAGACGCAGATCAAGGCGGCTCTCATACTATCGATGAGCTCGTCGTTACTGCTCAGAAGCGTACTCAAAACCTGCAAGACGTTCCGATCGTGGTCACCGCGGTCAGCGCTCAGCAGATCCAGGACGCCGGCGTCAAGGACATCAAGGACCTGACCGTCCTGACCCCCGGCCTGACCGTGACCACCACCGGTTCGAACACCTCGACCACCGCGCGGATTCGCGGCGTCGGCACAGTGGGCGACAATGTCGGCCTGGAGTCCTCGGTGGGCGTGGTGATCGACGGCGTCTACCGTCCGCGCAACGGCGTGGCCTTCTCGGACCTCGGCGACATGGAGCGCATCGAAGTCCTGAAGGGCCCGCAGGGCACCCTGTTCGGCAAAAACACCTCGGCCGGCGTGATCAACGTCATCACCAAGAAGCCGGAGTTCACCTTCGGCGCCAACGGCGAGCTGACCGTCAGCAACTACAACGGCTATGGCGTCGCCGCCTCGGTGACCGGTCCGATCATGGACGACAAGGTCGCCGGCCGCCTGTACGTGGCCACCCGCAAGCGCGACGGCTTCTATGACGTCGTCGGCGGTGGAGACACGAACGACCAGAACTTCTGGACCGCCCGCGGCCAGCTTCGCTTCACGCCGAACGACGACGTGGATATCAACATCGCTGGCGACTACACCGACAAGCGCGAACACTGCTGCGGCGCCGTGCAGATCGCCAACGCGACCGGCCCGACGGCCGTGCTCAATTCGATCGTGCCTGGCGCGATCAAGAACCCGGTGGATCCCAAGTCCTACGACGCCTACGGCACCCATAACGACCTGAAGCACGTGGTCGACCAGGGCCTGTCGGCGACGATCGACTACAAGACGCCCTGGCTGGGCGGCGCCAAGCTGACCTCGGTCACGGCCGTTCGCGACTGGAAGAGCCAAGGCGGCGGCGACACTGACGGGACCCTGGTGGACGTGCTGTACGGCCCGGCCGAAAACTCGGCCAATCCGGGCTTCGTGCAGTTCAAGCAATTCAGCCAGGAAATCCGCCTGGCCGGCGAAACCGACAAGCTGAACTGGCTGGTCGGCGGGTTCTTCTCGCACGAGAAGCTGACCCAGCACACGCGCCTGGTCTACGGCACCCAATTCGAGCAGTACGCCAGCGGTCTGCTCGGCGGCACCCTGTCGTCGGTGTTCAGCGGCCGTCCGCTGGGCACGACGTTCCTGGCCGGCGAAGGCCAGAACGACACCTACCAGCAGACCGAGAACGGCGCGGCGATCTTCACCAACAACAGCTACAAGGTCACCGAGAAGCTGACCTTGACGGTGGGCGCCCGCTATACCTGGGAACAGAAGGACCTGGTCAGCGCCTGGAACAACACCGACGGCGCGGTCGGCTGCTCCACCGCCCTGGCGCGGGCGGCCGTCCTGCCGGTCATCGCCGGCGGCGCCATCGTCCGGGCCGGCGGCCTGATGGGCACCGGTCCCTACAGCCTGCTGTGCGGCACCTTCCAGAACCCGCTGTTCGGCAAGGTGGGGCTGAACACCCAGCACCTGAAGGAAGACAAGGCCACGGGCACGCTCAAGCTGGACTACCGATTCTCGCCGGAAACCCTGGCCTACGTGTCCTACGCCCGTGGCTACAAGGCCGGCGGCTTCAACCTGGACCGCATCGCCCAGCCGACCCAGACCGTGGCCGGCGTCGCCGCCGCGCCGGTGCTGGACACCAGCTTCAAGCCGGAAACCGTCGACTCCTACGAACTGGGTGTGAAGAACACCCTGTTCAACCGCACGGTCCTGCTGAATGCGACCCTGTTCTACCAAGAGTTCCAGGACTTCCAGCTGAACAGCTTCAACGGCCTGGTGTTCAACGTGACCTCGGTGCCGAAGGTCGTCTCGCGCGGCGTCGACATGGACTTCATGTGGTTCACGCCGGTCGAAGGCCTGTCGATCTCCAGCGGTCTGACCTATGCGGAGACCTACTATCCGCGCAGCGACGCCAGCGTCCTGGGCACCACGACCCCGGGCGTCACGCCGGTCGGCAACCAGCGCCTGCCGGGCTCGCGCCTGTCGCTTGCCCCGCTGTGGTCGGCCTCGGCCGCGGTGAGCTACGAGCACCCGGTCACTGAGAACCTGATCGGCCGCTTCAACGTCAACGCCAAGTACCAGTCGTCCTACAACACCGGTTCGAACCTCGACCCGGTGAAGAACCAGCCCGGTTTCACCCTGGTGAACGCCCGGGTCGGCATCGGTCCGCAGGACAAGAAGTGGCT
>CAMFIW010000157.1 GCA_945952355.1 uncultured Phenylobacterium sp.
AGGTCGATCGGCAGGGACGCGGCATAGGCCCGGAACAGGTCGGCCACGGCGGCGAGGTCGGCCGGATCGAGCGCGGGGCGGATGTCGAAGGCGTCGGCCATGAGCCCATGGTGCAGGCCCGGGCCGCGTCGGCAAGCCGGGCGAGACCACGCCCCTTGGGGTTTCTGGGATTTCAGACCCTGCCGTCAGGCGTCGATGAGGCCGAGGTCGATGAGGCTGCGGGCGGTGGCGAGGATCACCTCTTCGTTCGGGCGCGGCGACCAGCCGAGGACCTCGCGGGCCTTGGCGTTGCTGGCGCGCCGACGCTTGCCGAGCTGGGGGACGATCTGGCGCATGCGCTCCGAGCGCAGGGCCATGAGGCGCACCAGCAGGTCGGGGATTTCGCGCCGTGGGACGCGGGCGGCTTCGGCGGGGGACAGGCCGCGACGCAGGGCCTGGGCGACCTGGAACATCGAGAGCGGTTCGCCGGCGACGGCGAGGAAGCGTTGGCCGGCCGCCTGTGGCGCGGTCATCGCCCGCAGGTGCAGGTCGGCCGCGTCGCGAACGTCGACCAGGCCGAACCAGGTGCGCGGAACCGCCGGCATGGCGCCGGCCAGCATGCCGCGGACGATCTGGATCGAGCTGGAATAGTCGGGCCCGAGGACCGGGCCGAAGATGCCGACCGGGTTGATCACGGTGAGCTCGAGGCCGCGCGCCTCGCGGGCGATGAAGTCCCAGGCGGCGCGCTCGGCCAGGGCCTTGGACTTGATGTAGGGCTGGACGTCGGCCTGGCCGACCTCCGTCCAGTCGCGCTCGGTGAAGGGCTCGGCGCGCGGCGGGTGGCCGTAGCCGACAGCGGCGAAGGACGAGGTCAGGACGACCCGGCGGACGCCGGCGTCGCGGGCGGCGGCAAGCACCCGCAGCGCCCCCTCGCGGGCCGGGACGATGAGTTCGTCCTCATGCTTGAACGCGCCGCCGAACGGCGAGGCGACGTGGAGCACGCGATCGCAGCCGGCGACAGCCTCGGCCCAGCCGGCGTCGGCGGTTAAGTCGGCCTCGAAGATCGCCAGGCGATCGCCGGCCTGTGCGCCGCCCTGGGCGACCATGGCGCGGACCTCGGGCTCGCGCTTTCGGGCCCGGACGGTGGCGCGGACCTCGTGGCCGGCGTTCAGCAGCTGGACGATGCAATGGGCGCCGAGGAAGCCCGATCCGCCCGTCACCAGAACCCTGCCCATTCGTCTCTCCAGGAAATCGCGCCACCGGATTGACGGCGCCGCGCAAGGGTCTACACCTTCAACCTAGGTTGAAGGTCAAGGGCGCGCGATGCGGATCGGGGAACTGGCGGCCAAGGCCGGGGTGAGCGCGTCGCGCATCCGCTTCTACGAGGCCGAGGGACTGCTGGAGCCGCCCGCGCGGCGGGCCAACGGCTATCGCAGCTATGGGGCGCGCGACCTGAAGATCATCGCCTTCATCGAGCGCGCCCAGCGCCTGGGTTTCACCCTGAAGGACATTTCGGCCTTCCTAGCGACACCGGCGGCGGACCGCGATCTGGTCCCCCGGCTGCGCGAGAAGCTGGCGGAGATCGACGCCCATATGGCCGAGGCGCGGGCGAGGCGTCGGGAGATCGTGGCGCTGGTCGCCGAGCTGTCCAAGCGGGCGCCGCGACAAGCCGGTTGACCCGGCCCCTGGGGGCGCCTCGATAGGAGGTGCGGTCAACGAGAAGCGAGGTGATTCGTGAGCTCTTCCGCACAATTCCTGAACCCCGGCGAGGCGGCCCGCAGGCTGGGCGTCTCGGCCAAGGCGCTACGGCTCTACGAGGCGCGTGGACTGGTCGCGCCGGTGCGCACCCAGGCGGGCTGGCGCGCCTATGGCCCCGAGCAGATGACGCGGGCCGGCGAGATCGTGGCGCTGCGGGCGCTCGGCTTCAGCCTGGCCCAGGTGAGCCGGGTGCTGGCCGGCGACGCGGCCGGGCTGGAGCCGGCGCTGGCCGCGCACCAGGCCGGGCTGGAGGCCCAGGCGCGGGGCCTGTTCGGCACGGTCGAGCGGGTGCGGGCGCTGCGCGACAGCCTGGCGCGCGGCGTGGCGCCGAGCGCGGCCGAGCTGGCCCGGCTGGCGCGGCCCGCGCCGGACCCGGTGGTCGCCTTCGACCTGCCCTGGCCGTGGGGCGGCGAGCGGTTCGAGCTCTCCGACATGCGGGCGATCAACTACATCATCGGCCCGCTGGGCAGCGGCAAGACGCGCCTGGCCCTGGCCCTCGCCGAGGCGCTGCCGGGCGGGGTCTTCCTGCGGATGGAGCGCGTCGGGGAAGGCTGGGCGGCGGCGCTGGCGTCCGATGCGACGCTGGCGGCGCGGGTCGAGGCGGCGAGCGCCTGGCTGGTCGAGGACGGGGCGAGCCCCGGCGACGAGCTGAGCGCCCTGCTGGCCGCGCTGGAGGCGGAAGGCGAAGGTCCGATCGTGGTGGACATGGTGGAGCACGGCCTGGACGAGGCGACCCAGGAGGCGCTGATCGCCCATCTGCGCCGGCGCGGCCCCGGGGCGCGGCCGCTGTTCCTGCTGACCCGGTCCTGCGCGATCCTGGACCTGGCGGCGGTGGGGCCGGACGAGGCCATCCTGCTCTGCCCGGCCAATCACAGCCCGCCCATGCGGGTGGCCGCCCATCCCGGCGCGCCGGGCTATGAGGCGGTGGCCATGTGCCTGGCGCCGCCGGAGGTGCGAGCGCGAACGGAAGGCGTGATCGCCTGGCGGCCGCCGGCGGCGTGAGGCCGGTTCGCGGGGCGAAGATATTCCCCTGCCCCGCGAAAGGCTTTAGATCGGGCGTCCGGCCGCACGGCGCCGCCACCGGAGCGACATGACCCCCGATCGCCAGACGGCCTATCTCGTGCTCGGCATGCACCGCTCGGGCACCTCGGCGACGACGCAGCTCCTGGCGCTCGCCGGGGCCCAGTTGCCCGACAACGTGATGGTGGGCGACGAGCACAATGCGAAGGGCTATTTCGAGCCCTGGCGGATCGCGATCTTCAACGACCGGCGACTGCGCGCGGGGGGCGGCGCCTGGGACGACGCCTTCGCCCACCCCTATCAGGACCTGCCGGACGAGGCCGACTGGCGCGACCGCGCCTTGGCCCTGTTCCGTGAGGAATACCGCCACGCCCGCTATCCGCTGCTGAAGGACCCGCGGGTCTCGGTGCTGATGCCGCTGTGGCGTTCGGTGCTGGACGCCGAGGGGCTTCAGGCGCGCTGCGTGATCCCGGTGCGCCATCCGCTCGCGGTGGCCGGATCGCTGGCGCGGCGCGACCAGTTCACGCCGCTGAAGTCGGTGCTGCTGTGGTGCGCCTACATGCTGGCCGCCGAGGCCGGCAGCCGCGACCTGAAACGCGCCTTCGTCGACTATGACGCGCTGCTCGCCGACTGGCGGGCCGAGGTGGTGCGGATGGAGGCGGCGCTGGGTGAGCCCCTGCCCGACCTGACCCCGGACGCGGCGGCGGAGATCGACAGCTTCCTGAGCGCGGACTTGCGGCACAATGCGGCCGAGGAGGGGCTGGACGCGCTGGGCGAGGTGGGCGCGGCGGCCCAGGGGCTGCTGGACTGGTTCCGCGCCGCCGCGGCCGGCAAGGCGCCGGCGCGGGCGCCGCTGGTGAAGGCCGAGAAGCTGCTGGCGCGACTGAAGGCCGAGATCGGGCCGTTCGTCTCGCCGGCCCTGCGGGCGCTGGACATCGCCAAGGCGGAGCTCGGCGACGAGCGGGCGCTGCGCCATCAGCTCGAAGGCCAGCTCTCCGAGGTCGAGGCGGCCGTCGACGCCATGCTGAACGCGCGCTGAGGCCATGGCTCGCACGCCCACACCCCCGCCGACCGATACGCCGATGGCCCGGCGACGGCTGCTGCATCTGGCGCGGGTGGCGACGGCCAACGGGCGCTGGCGACGCTACCAGGAGGCGGCCGCGCGGCGCGGCTGGGACCGGGAGCGCGGCGGCGCGGAGCGGCGGATGGACGTGCTTCTGGCCCATGGCCGCTGGATGGGGCGGGTGGCGCTGCTGCTGCGCTCGGGGCTCTGGGACCTGCGGACCAAGACCTCGCTGGGGCGGCGGGCGGCGGCGGCGACGGGGGTCGTGTCCTACGCCCAGGCCGGGCCGGACCCGGACGCCCATCCGCGGGCGATCTTCGACCAGGCCTGGTATCTCGAGCGCAATCCCGAGGTGGCGGCCAAGGGCTGGTGTCCGCTGGCGCACTACCTGACCGTCGGCGACGCGGCGGGCTGCGATCCGCACCCGCTGTTCGACCTGGCCGACTACCGGGCTCGGCATGCGGTGAAGATCGCCGCCTGCGGCCTGACCGCCCTGCAACACTTCGTCTATTCGGGCGCGCGCGAGGGCTATGCGCCGCATCCGCTGTTCGACGTGGCCTGGTATGTGGGCCAGTGCGAGGCGGTGGCGGTCTCCGGCGAAAACCCGCTGGCGCACTATCTGCGGCAAGGTTGGCGCGAGGGGCTGAACCCGCATCCGCTTTTCGCCGGCGACTGGTACCTGGCCCATACGCCCGAGGCGCGGCAGGCGGGGATCGCGCCCCTGCTGCACTATGTGCTGGCCGGGGCGGCGGAGGGGCGCTCGCCGCATCCGCTGATCAACCCGGCGTGGCGCGCCGAGCAGCGCGGCGCGAAGGGCGGGCTCGTCGAGCTGCTGGCGGAGGCGGGACCGCTCGATCCGGGGCCCCACTTCGACTGCGCCTGGTACCTGGCGCAGAACCCTGACATCCCCTCCGACCTGCACCCGCTGGCGCACTATCTGACCGCCGGCGCGTTCGAGGGCGCCTCGCCCTCGGCGAGCTTCGACGAAGCCGGCTACCTGGCGGCCCATCCGAAGGCGGCGGACTCGGCGCTGCCGGCCCTTGAGCACTGGGTCCGCAGCCGGGAAGGCTAGTTTTCCAGGTCGGCGACCTTCTCGGCCGCTGGACGGTCCGGCAGGGTGAGGGTGGGCTGGCGCGGCGGCGGCTTGGGCTGGGCGGCCGCCACGGCGCCCTGCGGGCTCTGGGCGATCGCAACCTCGCGGATCAGGAACGCCCCGCCCGAGCCGCCGTCGAGGTCGATCCGCACCTGCTCGATCTTGGAACTCTTCCAGTCGCCGCCGCCGGCCGCCAGGGCATGCATGTCGTAGGCCAGGACGACGGTCTCGTTCACCGGCGGATCCCCGCCCGACAGCGGCTTGTTGTAGTAGGCGAGGGTCTCGCCGTGGGACGGGGTGGAATAGTAGACTCGCCCGTCCCAGTTCTTGCCGGGCTTCAAGCGCGTGAGGCGGACCAGGATGTAGGGCCGGTTCGAGCCCTCGACGTGGAGGCCGCTGGGCGAGCGCAGGCTGCCGAAGGGCTTGGTGAAGTTGAGGATCAGGCCCTGACCCTGGGCCGGGGCGAAGTCGCCGGCGTCGAGGACGAAGCCATCGGTGGCCCCCTCGAAGGTCCAGAGCTTTTCCGCCCGCAGCGGCAGGCCCCGGTACTCGAAACCCCCGGACTTGGGATTCCAGACGATGGGACCGTCGTGCTCGACCGCGGCGACGGGACGGACCGGACGCGCCTTGGCGGCGTCGTCGGCCGCCGGCCGGCCGACGCCGTCGCAGGCCGACAGCGCGCAAAGCGCCAAGCCGGCCAGGGCCGGGGCCAGCGCGCGTCGAAATGTCGGGGAAGCGGTCAAGCGATGCTCCGGCGATGCGGACGGCCCAATATACGACCGCCATCTAGGATGCGAGCAAAGAAGCGCAAGGCGACGAGGCGACACAGTCTGCCCCCGCGCCCACGAAGGGTCTACGCCCCGGTCGCGGCATAGGATGCGGAATCCGGAGCCCCGGCGAGCCCCGGCCCGCGACCGGGCGCCGTGCTTGCACCCCAAAATGACACCTGTTACCAGCGGCCCCTCGCACCGGAGACCGCATGCAAACCGCGGAACACATGCTGCGCACGGGCCGCCGCGGGACCGGGCATGAATTCACCCTCGCCGTGGCCGACCTGAAGGCCTCGGGCGCCAGGCTCGGCCTCTCCTGGTCGCTGGCCTGGCACGACGTGGTGTCGCGCTACCGCGGCTCGATCCTGGGCCCGCTGTGGATCACCCTGTCCATGGCCTTCATGGTGCTGGGGATCGGCTTCCTCTATTCCGAGCTGCAGCATATCTCGCTGACCGAGACCCTGCCCTTCGTCGCCTTGGGCATCGTCTTCTGGGGCGTGATCTCGCTGGTGATCATCGAAGGCTGCGACACCTTCGTGTTGGCCTCCAGCATGCTCAGCCAGACATCGCTGCCGATCTTCACCTTCGTCTGGCGGACCGTGCTGCGGAACATCGTGGTGCTGGGCCACCACGTGGTGATCATCGTCGCCGTCCTGATCTATTTCGGCTTCTGGCGGCATATGAACCTGCCGCTGGCCGTTCTCGGCTTGATCCTGACCCTGGCCAACATCTCGTGGGTGAGCCTGGCGACCGCCATCACCTCGGCGCGGTTCCGCGACATCCCCCAGATCGTCACCTCGGTGATGCAGTTCTCGATGTTCATGACGCCGGTCTTCTGGCAGCCGGGCTCGCGCTCGGGCCTGATGCATCTGGTGCTGACCTTCAACCCCTTCTACCACATGCTGGACGCCATCCGTTCGCCCCTGCTGGGCCAGGCGCCCGAGCCCATGAGCTATGTCATCCTGGCGATCATGGCCGTGGTGGGCTGGGCGGGAACCTTCGTGACCTTCGCGCTGACCCGACGCAACATCGTGCACTACCTGTGAGCGCGCCCGTCTCGATCCGCGTCAGCGACCTGACCGTGCGCCTGCCGGTCTATGGCGTGGACTCAAAGTCGCTGAAGAAGCACCTGGCGCGGGTCGCGGTGGGCGGCAGCCTGGGCGAAGCACACCACGGCTCCGCCGAAGTG
>CAMFIW010000158.1 GCA_945952355.1 uncultured Phenylobacterium sp.
GTGCGATCCGCCGCCGTGTTGCGGTCCTCGGCCGAGAACTGCGAGGTCTCCGCCTTCTGCCAGTAGAGCGTCCAGGCGGCGCGCTGGAAGAGGCCGCCGTCGCGCGCATAGAGCTGGTCGAGCGCCACGCGGTCGCGCCGCGTCTCGTCATGCGCCTTCAGGCCGAGCACGCTGGTCGAGGCCAGTGGCGGCTTGGCGATCCCGCTCAGCACATCGGTGTCCACGTCGCGGTCGAAGTGCTCCAGGGTCAGGCGGAAGCGGTTCGTCTCGCTCGCCTGGAACACCAGCTTGCCCATCACGTCGTTCTGCTCGACGTCCTGCGGATTGGCCGTGGTGCGGTCGGTGTTGGCGGCGTTGTTCGAGCCGCGCGTCTCGAACTCGCCGCCGTCGCGGCGGCTATAGGCGATCAGCCCCGACCAGTGGCCCTGCCGCCCGGCCGCGACCAGGCCCTCGCCCCAGCTCTCGTCGGCCGATGCGTAGGACGACTTGCCCTGGAAGGCCCAGGCCTTGCCGTCCTTCAGGACATCCGCCGGATCCTTGGTGGTGAAGCTCACCGCGCCGGCCACCCCGTCGCTGCCGTAGAGCGCCGAGGCCGGGCCGCGCAGGATCTCCACCGATTTCAGGAGATCGAGGTCGGCATAGTCGCCAAGCCCGCGTTCTCCGTTCCGATCAGGTAATCGGCCGGCACGCGCACGCCGTCGATCTGCATCAGCACCCGGTTGCCTTCCAGGCCGCGGATGTTGAAGCCGGAATCGCCGTCCCGGCCCGTGGCGCCGAGCGCCGCGCCGAACCGCGCCGGACTGCGGCGGACGCTGACGCCGGGCTCGTAGCGGACCAGGTCCTTGATGTCGGCGGCCAGGCGCTCGTCGATGTCGGCGCTGGTGATCACGCTGACCGTGGCCGGGACCTCGCTGGCCAGCTTCTCGCTGCGGGTGGCGATCACCGTCACCGGATCGACCGTCGAATCGGCCTCCGCCGCCAGCGCGCTCCCCGACCAGCCACAGACCATCAGGCCCAGGACCATTTGGCCCAAAGCCGCGCGGGACGTCGTCCCCCACAAGCGTTCGCGCATCACACCGTCCCCCAAATCCAAACTTGGCCGGAGGGTTATTGCGAACGCTTATGAGAATCAATATCAAATATGAAGGGCCGGATGCCCCCTCCGCCGCGAGGGGGAGGGGGTAGGGTGAGGGGGGCGGGGCCGCCCGCGAGGCCTCGACAATTGAAACGCCCCAGCCCTCACCCCTCTCCCGTAAGCGAGAGAGGGCAATGCCGCCGGAAACTCAGTTGCAAGTCATTCGCAATTGCAATAGCGTCCCCAGACCAGGAGGACGCCATGGCCGAACCGGATCCCGACACGCCCCATCGCCTCGGCGACCTCACCCGCGGCGAGCACATGCTGCTGTGGGCTTTCCGCGCCGAAGCCTTCGGCGCGGGCCAGTGCCACCTGGTCCGGCGGCAGTTCGAACAGGCCTGCGGGCCGGTGGGCGCCGAGGCGCTGAACGCCCTGGTCGTCTTCGTCCGCGAACTCGCAAGGCGCGGCCGGCGGCGGATCGGAATCTGTGTGCCGGGCTCCTATCGCCTGTCGCGCGACGAGCAACTCATCCTCGCCGTCTTCGCCGCCGCCCAGGCCGAACAGTACGACCGCATGGCCGCCCACCTCGCCTGGCTGGTCGGCGCCGATCCCGCCCCCGCCTTCCCCGCCGCGGCCTGCCTGGTCGCCGACGCGCTCGCTCTCAATGGCTTGATCCTTCGCCTCCCCGACACCGATCCCGGCGCCTGGTCGACGCTTGAGCCGGAACCGATCGAGGAGCCTTCGGTCGTCTTCCTCTCCCCCGCTCGGGAGAGAAGAATTCAGGTCCCCGGCTGGAGGTAGGGCACGGCGCGAAAAGCCGCCGCTCGGCGCCACGCCGGCAAAGCCGCGCCCCGTCATAGGGCGCCGCCAGTAGTCCGAGCTGCCGGCGCGGCGCCTTGCGCGAACATCCCGGCCGGAACCATCGCCCGCCCGCCGCAACGATCAGCCCACGCCGTGTCGCCAGCATCGCAACCTCCCGCTACGGGAAGCCTGGTCGAGAAACGACACCGGCATCTTCAAAAATGCACTCCCGCATAGCGGGCGACGTTTGGCGCCGCCAATTTATCATTGCATGCTGTCGAGGGGCGTTGGGGGGCGACGATGCTGCGGATTACGCGAAGCATGCTCAGGCAGGCGATCGCCAAGAGCCTGTGCGTCGACGGGAGCGCCTGCGTCTTCGATGGAGGCGCGGTGAGGCTGCGCCCCTTCCTCCCTCCGGTCGTCCAAGCGGCGTTCGAGATGGACGAAGTCTCTCGCGAGTCCGCGGCGACCTGGCTCAGCGTCCCGCAGTTCGAGATGCTGAGCCTCGCGGCGCGCAGCCACATGCTGGGTCATCCCTGCGACGGCGACCTGAACCTCGACCGGTCCAGGTTTCCGACCGTGGACCCTGAAGACATCGTCGCGGTGCTGGCTGAGGTCGCCGCCAGGCTTGCCGCCACCGAGGGGCGGAGCGCGATCGGCGACGCCGAGGAGTTGCTGGCCTCGCGCACCGGCCTCCAGCTGATCGGCTGCCGAATTGCGCGTCGCAAGGCCTCCGATGTCCCTACGGATCGCCTGATCGCCCCCAACGACGCCGCGGACGGGGCGGCGCGCTTCGTGAACGCGCGCCTGCCGCTTTCGCTGAGACTCATCGGTTGCGTCATCGAGAGTCCCCTCTCCTTCACCAACTGCGAGATCGTGACGCTGGATCTTTCAGGATCCGCCGTGCGGGGGCTGGATGCGACCTCGATGAACGCCAGCGGCAGCATCCGCTTGCGGCGGGCCACGATCCTCTCTCCTGCCGACTTCAGCGGTTCGACCGTACGCGGTGTCTTCGACGCCACGGACGTCGTGGTCATCCCCCTGCTCCGCCAGCCGGCGGGCCAGGCCTATTCGCCGGAACGCGGAGTGCTCAATCTCACCGAGGCGACATTCCAGAACGACGTCTATCTGAATCGGGCCCGGATCTGGGGCGGCCTGCGTTTCACCGACGCGGTCATGGAACGGTCCGTCTTCATGAACCGCGCAGCCGTGCGCTCGCCGATCGGCGTCCTGGAGCGCGTCGCCGCGGACCTGATGCCGGGTCATTTGGAGGCGTGGAAGCCGGGCGCGGCGCGGGGCGCGTTGCAAGCGGCGCGGAAGTTCCAGGCCTACCGCCGGCTGCAGGGACAGAGCGCCAAGCTAGCCACGTTGCTGCACAGCTACCGCGGGGAGATGAAGGCCGCCTGCACGACGGCTGAGAACGTTTGGCTTCCCGCGAACCACGAGCTGAAGGCCGGCACGGCCTATCAGATCGTCCAGGGCCTGACCGACAATACGCCCGGGATGGCGCCGTTGCAGAAGCTTCTGACCGAAAACATGCGCGCTCGCACGACGGCGGTCTGGGCTGACGGGGCGACGGTGAAGGGACGGATCTTCGGCCGCGGTCTCCGCGCCATGGGCAGGGTGCGGATGCGCTACGTGAACGTGGGCGACGGCATCCATCTGGAAGATTCCGACCTGCGTTCCGGCGTCGCCATCGGGCTGATGCTGGACGCACTGCCGCTCATCGCCGAGCGCACGGCCGATCGTTCAGTCGCCGAGGTCTTGGGCGATCTGGACCGGATCCGCATGGACACCAAGGCCGCAGCCGAAAGGCGCGACTATCCGGCCGACGACGAATATGTCGTCGACCTGCGGGAGGGAAAGCTTGGCGGCAGCCTGGAGTTCGGGACCTACAGCCCCGAGTTCTATTTCCAAGCCGACCGCGAGGCCAACGAGGGCAAGCCCAATCCGATGCGCGGACGGATCGAGGGGAAGGTCGCCCTTGGTCGCTCGAACATTCGCGGCAGCCTGCGCGTCGCAAGGGTATTGTTTCGTCTGCCCAGGCGGCGAGCGGACGGCCCCGCCACCGACTCGGACTATGCGATGGACCTGCATCGCGCCCAGATTGGCGGAGACTTGGATTTCCGCGCCTGCAAGGGCCTGCACGGCGTGAACGTCGAGAACGCCGACATTCGCGGCAGCATCGACTTCTACTCGCCTTCCTCCCAGGACAAGGCCGAAGGCCGTCCCGACGAAGCGGAAAGCCCGGACGCCGATGCGGCGCCCGACGCGCCGGACAAGGGCGCCGACGCGCCGCCGTCGGCCCTACCCTTCTGGGCGGTGAGCCAGGGGCGGCGCAAGGGATGGCGATGGATTCGCGGGCCCCTGTCTTTGTGGCTGCAGGCCTACGCCTTGAAGACCGCGAAGCCTCGCGACGAGTATGAAGACCAGTGGCGCAAGACCAATCGGACCAGAGTCGAGGGCCGGGCCCTGCACCTTCGCGGCGACCTTATGCTGCGCGGCTGCACGATCGGCGGCGACGCGCGACTGGTGTTCAATCCGAGGCCGGGAACGGGCCCGAGCATCAAGGCGGAACTGGCCAAGATCGGCGGGCGTCTCGACATCATGCCCTACCCCCACCGCCACGACGAAGACAGCTTCCTGCTCGATATCGACGAGTTCGCCCGCAACGAGAAGCGCGCCGGCGAGGAACGCGTACTCATCCAGAAGCGGTCGCAGTATTCGCCGCCGAGCGCGTGGCGCGCCTTGACCACCCGGTCCCCGCACATCGACTTGCGCAGCGCCAAGGCGGTCGCATTCTGTCATCCGCCGCCGGCCTGGCCCAGGCAAGGCGGTCTCAGCCTGACCGGCTTCAAGTATGGCAGGACAGCCAATATCGGGCCCCTCGCGCCACACCCCTATTCCATCGACTACAACGAGCATGGCCTGCCGGTCTCACCGCTCCGCCGGAGCAATCGGGACGACCTTCGGCTTTGTCTCGCGATCGTCTTCACGTCGTTCCTGCTGGTCTCGTCCGTCCTGCTGGTCATGCCGGACTCGCCCGTCTATCGCGGGTCGATGCTCTTCAGCCAGGAGGGCGCGCACGGCTACATGCGCCAGATAGACCTCGTGGGGCGCATCAACCTGTTTCTGACGTTCCTCGTCCTGTCGGTCTGCCTGTGGCTCGAGGTGCTGCGGAACTTCGCGCCCAGAACCGACCAGTCGTCTCCCATGGCCCTGGTCTATCTCAAGCTGCAGCAGGTCTCGCGAAACCGATATCGCACGCCGGGCACGATCTATTGGGCGCTCGACCCCTATGTCACGGCCACGCGGGCGCTGAGGGAGGAAGGCCGCTACCTGTCGGCCCACGCCGTTGAGATCGACCGCCTGCGGCAGCGCTACTCCATGCTGTCGCTACGCCACCACTTCCTCGCCAAGCTGCTGCTCGGAGTGGTCGATCGGGTGTCGGAGTACGGGTTCAACATCTCGCGCACCTTCGTGCTGCTGGTCCTCACCTTGCTGGCGGCCTCCATGCTGGCGCATGCCAGCATCACGGTCGGCGCATTGGAATCGAAGGAGGCGAAGCCCGATTCTCCCGTCGGCTTGGTGAATGTCGTGACAGGCAACGCGCGGCTCGACAGCGTCCCAACCACCGCGCCGCCGCCACCCGATGTCGCCAACGAGGAATTCGTGTCGCTGCTCTACGCCATCGACACGGTCGTGCCGTTCCTGGATTTCCATCAGCGTGATCGTTGGCAGGCCAAGATCCCCAAGGTCCATCACCTACCCAACTGGGCCTATCTGATCTGGCCCGACCTGTTCGCGGCGATAGGACTTTTCCTGACGACCATCGGCGTGACCTCGCTCGCGACGCGCATGGAGTCGGTGCTGGCGAGGACCGAGGACTAGCCTCAGAACACCACGACGCTCCTGATGCTCTCACCGGCATGCATCAGGTCGAAGGCCTTGTTGATGTCTTCCAGCGGCATGACGTGGGTGATCATCGGGTCGATCTGGATCTTCCCATCCATGTACCAGTCGACGATCTTCGGCACATCGGTGCGACCTCGCGCCCCACCGAAAGCCGTTCCCTTCCAGACCCGGCCGGTGACCAGCTGGAACGGCCGCGTGGCGATCTCCTTGCCGGCCTCGGCCACGCCGATGATCACGCTCTCGCCCCAGCCGCGATGGCAGGCCTCGAGCGCCTGGCGCATGACCGTGGTGTTGCCCGTGCAGTCGAAGGTGTAGTCGGCGCCGCCGTCGGTCAGGGCCACCAGGTGGGCGACGATATCGCCGTCGATCGTCTTGGGGTTCACGAAATGGGTCATGCCGAACTTGCGGCCCCATTCCTCGCGCGCCGGGTTGATGTCGACGCCGACGATCATGCCCGCGCCGACCATAGCCGCGCCCTGGATCACGTTGAGACCGATGCCGCCCAGGCCGAAGACGATGACGTTCGCGCCCGGTTCGACGCCGGCCGTGTTGACCACCGCGCCGACGCCCGTGGTCACGCCGCAGCCGATGTAGCAGGCCTTGTCGAAGGGGGCGTCCTGCCGGATCTTCGCCACCGCGATCTCGGGCAGGACCGTGTGGTTCGAGAAGGTCGAGCAGCCCATGTAGTGGGCGATCGCCTGGCCCTTGTAGCTAAAGCGGCTGGACCCGTCAGGCATCAGGCCCTTGCCCTGGGTGGCGCGGATCGCGGTGCAGAGATTGGTCTTGCGGCTGAGGCAGCTTTTGCACTGCCGGCACTCCGGCGTGTAGAGCGGAATCACGTGGTCGCCCGGCTTCACGCTGGTCACGCCCGCGCCCACCTCGACCACCACGCCCGCGCCCTCATGGCCCAGGATCGAGGGGAAGATGCCCTCCGAGTCGAGCCCATCCAGGGTGTAGGCGTCGGTGTGGCAGATGCCCGTGGCCTTGATCTCGACCAGCACCTCTCCCTGTCTCTTATACACATCTGACGCTGCCGACGATATGCAGTGTGTAG
>CAMFIW010000159.1 GCA_945952355.1 uncultured Phenylobacterium sp.
AGATCATGCCTAGTCTCGTGGGCTCGGAGATGTGTATAAGAGACAGCTGCAGGCGAGGCTGGAGCCGCTCGCCGCCAAGGCCGCCCGCGCCCAGGGCCCCGACGATACCGCCGCGATCCTGGTGGTCGAGATCCCGACGCGCGCCGTGCGCGCCGCGGTCGGCTCCGGCGGGCTGGAGCGGCCGGGCGGCTGGATCGACATGACGCGTGCGATCCGCTCGCCCGGCTCGTCGCTCAAGCCCTTCATCTATGGCTTCGCCTTCGACGACGGCGTGGCCGCGCCCGACACCGTGCTGGACGACACGCCCACGCGGTTCGCCGACTACCAGCCGGAAAACTTCGACCGCACCTTCCACGGCAAGGTCACAGCCCGCGAGGCCTTGTCCCATTCGCTGAACGTGCCGGCGGTGGAGGTGCTGCAGAAGGTCGACCCGGCGAGCTTCGAGGCGCGAATGGCGGCGGCCGACGTCACCCTGGTCCGCCCCAAGGCCCAGACCCGAACGCCGGGCCTGGCCCTGGCGCTGGGCGGGGTCGGCATCTCGCTGCGCGACCTGGCCAAGCTCTATGCGGCGCTCGGCGACAACGGGACCATGAAGCCCCTGGCCTGGACCGAGGACGAGGCGGCGAAGCGCGCCCGCCAGGGCGGCAAGCGGCTGATGCGCCCGGCGGCGGCGCAGCAGGTGCTGGACATCCTCCGCGAGACCCCGCCGCCGGCCGGGGTGACCGCCGCGCCTCTGGTCAAGGGCCGACCGCTGATGGCCTTCAAGACCGGCACCTCCTACGGCTTCCGCGACGCGGTTGCGGCAGGGGTGGTCGGCCGCTACGCCATCGTGGTCTGGACCGGCCGCGCCGATGGTGGCGCACGCGGCGGCCTGACCGGGCGCGACGCGGCCCTGCCCCTGCTGTTCGACGTGTCGGACCTGCTGGACGCCCCGCCCGCCGCGCCGCGGCCGATCGCGCCGAAGGCGGCGCCGCAGGCGCTGGAAACCCTGAACCACGCCGTCGAGGGACCGCGCCTGATCTTTCCGCCAGACGGGGCGACCGTGCGGGTCGAGGCGTTCGGCCCAGCCTCGCGCGGCCTGGTCCTGGCGGCCGGGGGGGAAGACCTGAGCTGGTACGTCGACGGCGCGCCGCTGGCGGCCGAGCCGGTCAGCGGCCGCGTGGTCTGGAAACCGAAGGGGCCGGGGTTCTACCGGCTGACCGTCGTGGACGCCCAGGGTCGCCGCGCCGCGGCCAAGGTGCGGATCAGGGGCGGCTAGCAAAATATGTCACATTTTGCTATTTCTTGCCTATGAACGTCTCGCTCACCCCCGAACTCGAACGCCGTATCGCTGAGAAGGTCGAATCCGGCCTGTACAACACGGCAAGCGAAGTGGTCCGCGAAGGGCTTCGATTGTTGTTCCGCGACGACGAGCGGCGAGAGCACGACCTCGCGCGTCTCCGCGCGGAGATTCAGGTGGGGCTCGACCAGCTTGACCGTGGCGAAAGTCACGACGGAGAAGAGGTGCGCCGCGAACTCCGCGCCATGATCGACGCGAGGCGCGCCGCCAAGTGAGCGGTTATCGGCTGGCGTCGGCAGCACGCGCCGATCTTTCGGAGATCACCCGACTTCATCTCCGCCGACAATCCGGCCGCCGCGGATCGCGTGCTCGACGCGATCTATGACGCCTTCTCGCTGCTGGCCGAACGGCCGCAAATTGGCCATGCGCGCGCAGATCTTACAGATCAGGACGTGCGGTTCTGGCCGGTGATCGCGCGCTATTCCATTGTCTACAGACGTCGCGCCTCAATGATCGAGATCGCGCGGATCTTCGGCCCCGGCCAGGATATCGCGACGCTGCTCGGTCGCGATCGCTAAAGGGCGTCCAGGCCCGCCTGGTCGGAGACGCTGACGTTCAGGTCGGTGATCAGGCCGTTGGAGATCGAATAGACCCAGCCGTGGACGCAGAGGTTCTGGCCGCGCGCCCAGGCGTCCTGGATGAAGACGTCGGAGGCGACGTTCTTGACCTGGCGGATCACGTTCAGCTCGCAGAGCCGGTCCAGGCGGGGGCGGCCTTCGGCGAGGCCCTCGAGCTCGGCGCGGTTGTCGGCATAGACCTCGCGGATCGGATGCAGCCAGTGGTCGACCAGGCCGCGCCGCTGGCCATCGACCGCCGCGGCGACGCCGCCGCAGCCATAGTGGCCGACCACCATGATGTGCTTCACCTTCAGCACGTCGACCGCGAACTGGACGACCGACAGGTAGTTAGCGTCCTGCGGCGGCGCGAGGTTGGCGACGTTGCGGTGGACGAACAGCTCGCCCGGATCGAGGGCGACGATCTCGTTGGCCGGCACCCGGCTGTCGGAGCAGCCGATCCAGAGGTATTCCGGGCTCTGCTGGCCTTCCAGACGCTTGAAGAAGCCGGGGTCGACCGACAGCTTGCCCGCGGCCCAGCGCCGGTTGTTGCCCTTGAGGTCGTCGAGCATGGCTTAGGCCTTCACTGCATCGGGTTGGTTGTCGGGGTGGGCGGCGACGAAGGCTGGCAGCTCGGCGCAGGCGTCGGCCACGGCGCGGATCGCGGGGAACGGCTCGATGTCGACCTTGAAGCGGCGCGCCGAATAGACCTGCGGGATCAGGCAGCAGTCGGCGATCGTGGGGCTGTCGCCGAAGCAGAAGCCCTTGCCGTACTTGGCGATCATGGGCTCCAGGGTGTTGAAGCCGTCGGTCATCCAGCGCGTCATCCACTGGGTCTGTTCCGCCTGCTCGACCTGCATGGCGGTGAGCGCACGGATCACGCGGGTGTTGTTGAGCGGGTGGATGTCGCAGGCGATGACATTGGCCATGATCCGCACCCGCGCGCGGTCCATCGGGCTTTTCGGCAGCAGGGCCGGCTCGGGGTGGGTCTCCTCGAGCCACTCGAGGATCGCCAGGCTCTGGGTCAGGATGTCGGAGCCGTCGCCGAGGTCGAGCGCCGGCGTCAGGCGCTGCGGATTGACCTGCCGGTACTCGGCCTTGTGCTGGTCACCGGCCAACAGGTCGACGGGGTGATAGTCGTACCGGACGCCCTTGAGCTGCAGGCCGATCCGCAGCCGGTAGGGGGCGGTGGCCCGCCAGGCGCTGTAGAGGGTGATCGACACCTCAGGCCACCTCGAAGCTGAGCTGGCCGACGCCTTCGACCTCGCCCTCGACCTTGTCGCCGCGGACCAGGGGGCCGACGCCTTCCGGCGTGCCGGTGAAGATCAGGTCGCCGGGGGCCAGGGTCCAGAGCTTGGAGGCCTCGGCGATGATCTCGGCGACGTTCCAGATCATATCGGCGACCACCGCCTGCTGCTTGACCGCGCCGTTCACCGAGATGGCGATGCGGCCCTGGGGCGGGGCGCCCGACCACTTGCGGATCGCCGAGATGGGCCCGGACGCGTCGAACGCCTTGCCGGCCTCCCAGGGTTGGCCCTTGTCCTTGGCGGCGTTCTGCAGGTCGCGGCGGGTGAGGTCGACGCCGACCGCATAGCCGTAGACCAGGTCCAGGGCCTTCTCGGCCGGCACGTTCGCGCCGCCGGCCTTCAGCGCCACCACCAGCTCGATCTCATGGTGCAGGTTCGTCGTCACCGGCGGGTAGGTCACCGTCCCGCCGGGGGTCACCAGGGCGTCGGCCGGCTTGGCGAAGAAGAACGGCGGGTCGCGGTCGTCGCCGCCCATCTCGCGACGGTGGGCGGCGTAGTTGCGGCCGACGCAGAGAACGCGGCGCACGGGGAAGACGCCCGTCTCACCCTCGACGGGGATGGCGACGGGGGCGGCGGGGGCGAGCACGTAGGCGGTCATGGGCCGCCCTTACGCCTGCGCCTGCGCCTTGTGAACCCCGTTGTCGGGATTGACAGCCGCATGGTGAGGTCGCTCCAAGGACGCGTTCCAAGGAGAGTTCCGCATGACCCGTCCCGCCGCCACCGGCCCGCTGTCCGACCTCAAGGTCGTCGAGATGGGGACCCTGATCGCGGGCCCGTTCTGCGGCCAGATCCTCGGGGATTTCGGGGCCGACGTGGTCAAGATCGAGGACCCGAAGAGCGGCGATCCGATGCGCCAGTGGGGACGTTCGCTGCCCAAGGGGTTGTCGCCCTGGTGGCCGGTGATCGGGCGCAACAAGCGCTCGCTGGCGCTGGACCTGCGCACGCCCGAGGGGCGGGAGATCGCGCTGGCCCTGATCGACCAGGCCGACGTGCTGATCGAGAATTTCCGGCCCGGCACCATGGAGAAGTGGGGCATGGCCTACGAGGCGCTGGCCAAGCGCAATCCGCGGCTGATCATGGCGCGGGTGTCGGGCTTCGGCCAGACGGGCCCCTATGCGCCGCGCGCCGGCTACGGCCTGATCGGCGAGGCCATGGGCGGCCTGCGCTATGTGACCGGCGAGGCGGACCGGCCGCCGGCGCGGGCCGGCATCTCCATCGGCGACAGCCTGACCGCCATGCATGCGGTGATGGGGATCACCATGGCCCTGCACCATCGCGCCAACACCGGGCGCGGCCAGATGGTCGACGCGGCCCTCTATGAGAGCGTGCTGGCGGTGATGGAGAACCTAGTCACCGAGTACGACCTGACCGGCTATGTGCGCGAGCGGTCGGGCGCGATCCTGCCGGGCATCGCGCCGTCGAACGTCTATCCCTGCGCGGCGGGCGAGATGATCCTGATCGGCGGCAATGGCGACACGGTGTTCGCGCGCCTGGCCGAGACCATGGGCCGGCCCGACCTGGCGGCCGATCCGCGCTACGCCACCCATGCGGCGCGCGGCGAGAACCAGCTCGAGCTGGACGCGATCATCGCAGGCTGGACGACGGGATTCTCGCTGGCCGACCTTCTGGCGCTGCTGGAGGAGAAGGGCATCCCGTCGGGCCGCGTGTTCCGCGCGCCGGACATGCTGGCCGATCCGCAGTTCCAGTCGCGCGACGCGATCGTCGAGACCGACCACCCGGTGTTCGGCCGCGTGAAGATGCAGAACGCCTTTCCCCGGCTGTCGGAGACACCGGGCTCGGTGCGATGGCCGGGGCCTGGCCTGGGCGAACACACTGCCGAGGTGCTGGGCGAGATCGGCATCGAAGCCGCCCGCGCCGCGGCGTTGAAGGCCAGGGGCGTCGTGGGCGGCTGAGCCCTATGCGTTGAAGATCCAGCCCGAGGTGAGGGTGGATAACTGCACGCCGACCAGGATCACCTGGGTTCCACCGCCGAGATCGACCACCGTGTCGGCGCCGACCTGGCTGACGGTGTAGGTCTGGCCGGGATCGAGCTGGACGCGGTCGCCCTGGGCCTGGCTGAAGTCGAGGATGCGGTCGATGCCGGATCCGGCCGAGGTGTGGAAGGTGTCGGCGCCGGCCCCACCGGTGATGGTGTCGTCGCCGAGGTCGCCGGAGATCCAGTCGTTGCCGTCGCCACCATACAGGACGTCGTTGCCCTGGCCGCCGCGGATCGTGTCGTCGCCCGCGCCGCCATAGCAGGTGTCGTCGCCCATATTGCCGTAGACGATGTCCCTGCCGCCATCGCCGTAGAGCAGGTCATTGCCCTTGCCGCCCACCGCCCAGTCGTCGCCCTCGCCGCCGTGGATGGTGTCGTCGCCGGCGTTGCCGTTGATGTCGTCGAAGCCCGACCCGCCCTGGATGGAATCGTTGCCGTCCTCGCCGCGGATGTAGTTCGACCCCGAGGTGTCGGTGATCGTGTCGTTGCCGGCGCCCCCCATCATGGTGTCGTTGCCGCCGTTACCCTGCAGATTGTTGTTCAGGGCGTTGCCGGTGATGCTGTCCGCGCCCGTCCCGCCGATGGCGTTCTCGATATCGGCGCCCTTGGCGATGACGACATTGCCGGTCCAGCCGCCCACGTCCGAGAAGAAGCCTGGGCGCAGGTCGATGTTCTGGCGATTGCTATAGCCGGAGAAGTCGAGGGTATCGTTGCCGCCGGCGTCCCACACCGCGAACTGGGCCGGGCTGGAGGAACTGGTCAGGGTGTACCAGGGCCGATCGGTGTTGGAGTTGAACCCGTAGACCGTGTCTCCGGTCCGGGTGGTCATGTTGGCGCCGTACTCCTCCTGGGCCGCGGCGATATCGTCGAGCAGAGGGGCGGCGGAATAGCCGGGCAGGTTGGCGCCGGTGTTGAAGCCCCCGAAGTAGCTCATCACCGTGTACTGACGGCTGTCCTCGTAATAGCTGGCGTCGGCCTCGTAGGTGAAGGTCGCGGTGGCTGAGGCGTTGTAGTCGGAGGGGTGCTGCAGGCCAATCGCGTGGCCGAGCTCGTGCACCAGCACCTGGCCGCCATAGTTCCCGACGTTGGGGGCGGCGTTGTAGCTGAGCGTGGAATTGACCCACACGTCGCCGGCCGAGGACGCGGCGCTGCGCGAGCCGGGATAGTAGCCGAAGGCCGACGAACCATCCTCGCCGGTCGCGTAGTTGCCGAACAGGATCGAGGCGTTGTTGGAATAGGCCGCTTCGCCGGTCGTGCCGCTGCCGACCCGAACGAAGGTGATGTTGGCCACGTCGGACCAAGCCTTGAGGGCCAGTTCGGCCTGGGCGATCTGGGCGGGGCTGAACTGGGAGAACCCGCCGGTGTCCGACGGCATGGTCGCCGGCGCGGTGTCGCGATAGGCGTAGGTGACCGTCGCCGCCTGGCCGAGGACTCCGCCCCAGCCGGGCTCGTCACCGGTCAGGCGGCTGGCCGCCTGGTCGATGGTCAGGCTGATCTTGCCGTTGTCGGCCGTTCCCGTGCGGGCGTCGGCGTTGAGATAGGCCTGCAGGCCGCCGCCGGTTTCGGCCGCGTAGACGCTGGGATAGGGATCGAATCCGGACTCGGTGCTCATGGCCCTGATAC